>JBAXOA010000012.1:0-64201 GCA_037133495.1 Mariniphaga sp.
AGTCCGGTTTATTATCAGGTGATTTTGACAAGGGGTCAATTGATGCGCTTTCGGCAAAGAATGAACTTAAAGCTTATCCGAATCCAACATCAGGTCCGGTAGTGTTTGAGTTCCGGATCGGCGAAAATGCCAAAGCAACACTTGATATTACATCAATAACTGGTCAACTTATTGCCAGGGTATTTAATGCCAATGTGGAAGCTGGAATTCCTCAGAATGTAATCTGCAATGAATCTCTTGCTCCGGGCGTTTATCTCTATATTCTGAGGTGGAATGGTCAGACAATCATTGGTAAGTTAATCATAACACAGTAATTTAAACTTTGGGATTGCTTCGATAAGAGGTTTTTAAAAATTAATTTAGATAAAGTTTTATATATCAGCAATTTAAAATACTCTGGCCTTTAGGCCGGGGTATTTTACAAATATTACCAATAGCAGATATACACAGTCTTTAACCGTTTAATTTGCCATGAAAAATCCAATTACTGTTAACTCTTTGATGGTGGTTTTATTTACTGTAGTATTATCTTCATGTAAAAAGATTAATAATCCATCACCTGCCTTTACATCAACTGACTATTCCGTATTTGCATGGAATGATCTGGGGATGCATTGCCTTAACCCATCATATGACAAGTTGGTAATTCTGCCACCTTATAATAATGTTTTAGTTCAAGTGGTCCACCGAGGAAATCCGCCGATAATTGAAACTTCTGGAATCACGGTATCCTATAAGTTAACCAATAATTCAACATCCTATAATAAAGGGTCTTATGGAGGATTCTGGGACAATTCGCTTAAACTGTTCGGAGCTGCTCCAGCTCATGACATTGGATTAAAAGGAAATGGGTTGGCTGGTAAAATGATTGTTTCAGGAGACCATTTTGTAGCGGAGGGAATTCCGGTTGTACCTGTAAATGACAATGGCACATGGAATCCTTTTCAGGTAGCTGAAATAACGGTAAAAAGCAGTAATGGAACTATTCTGGCCCAGACACAGGCAACCGTCCCTACATCAGATGAAATTAACTGCGCTAAATGCCACGGATCAGCATCAGTGAATGCATTTGACGATATACTGTCAAAACACGATTTAAAACATTCCACTAATCTTTCAGCCGCAGCAAGTAAACCAGTTTTATGTGCCAGTTGTCATCCCAGTCCAGCCCTTGGAATCACTACCGGAACACAAAAATATTTGTCCCAGGTTCTTCATGGTTCGCATGCAGCCAAAGTGGGTATAACCTGTTATGACTGTCATCCGGGAGCAACAACAAAATGTAACAGAAGCCTTGCTCATACTGCAGATAACGGAAATTGCACCACATGTCATGGCGATATGGCCAATGTTGCCTCAACAATCGCATCAGGCCGAATCCCATGGGCATTAGAACCAAAGTGTAATACCTGCCATACCGGGGTCTCGGGAGTTGATACCGGTACTGCGCTTTACAGAAATTCAAAAGGACATGGAAAACTTTATTGTACGGTTTGTCATGGAAGCCCTCATGCAATGTATCCTTCGCGCGAAACAGCCGACAACTATCAGCCGAAACAATACCAGGGATTCACAACAAAAATAAAATCGATAGGAAGTTGTGGCGTATGCCATAATAATTCAAGAGGAGAAGGATCGGGTGGTGAATTTGCCAGTGTACATGGTGGTGCAAATCCGGAAAAACAAATCGGATGCATGGCATGTCATACCTCAATTTCAACAAATATTTCTGAATGGCCTCATGCTTATACCTGGAAAAATAGTAATTAAACGACCAGATTATGGAAAATTTAGTTTGCAAATATTCATTACTTACCTAAAAATATCTGTTATGAGAAAGTTCATGTCTATTTTATTATTAGGGTTTATGGCTACTTCAATTTCTGCATTGGGTTTTACGCGTATATCCATATGTCAGAGTTCACTGCAAAAGGTGGATACTGCTTTAAAAGTAAGCTACACCTGCCCGATGCATCCGGAAGTGATTCAGGATAAACCAGGTAAATGTGCAAAATGCAAGATGAATCTTGTCAAAAAAGAGATGACAAGCACGGTTTATACCTGCCCGATGCATCCGGAAGTAGTGCAGGATAAACCCGGCAAATGCACCAAATGCAAGATGAATCTGGTTAAAAAGGAGCAACCCAAAAAGATGGAATCTCAAAAGAAGTAGTTTTAAATATTTGTCATGGTTGAAACGTTAATCTCATTTTCGTTAAAAAACAAGTATGTTGTTTTGGTTATCGCAGGTATGCTTTTTATCTGGGGTGTTTATTCTGTTGGGAAAAACCCGATTGATGCAATTCCTGATGTTTCCGAAAACCAGGTTATTGTCTTTTCGGAATGGTCAGGAAGGAGTCCGCAAGTGATAGAAGACCAAATTACCTACCCGCTTGCATCAAATCTACAGGGAATTCCAAAGGTTAAAAACATACGTGGCGCATCGATGTTCGGAATGAGTTTCATCTATATTATTTTCGAAGATGATGCAGATATTTACTGGGCAAGAACACGCGTTCTTGAACGATTGAGTTCGGCGCAACAACAGCTTCCGGAAGGTGTTACACCAACACTTGGTCCGGACGGGACAGGAGTAGGACATATCTACTGGTATACCCTGAACAGCAAAGGATATGACCTTGGGGAGTTGAGGGCAATTCAGGACTGGTATGTAAAATTTGCGCTGCAGACCGTTCCGGGAGTCAGCGAAGTCGCATCATTTGGCGGCTTCCAGAAGCAATATCAGATTATAGTCGATCCGCATAAACTTACTTATTATAACATTTCATTGGCTGAGGTGGTTAAATCAACACGTGAAAATAACAATGACGTCAGTGGCCGTAAGATTGAGATGTCAGATATTGGATATATTGTGAGGGGACTCGGTTACATCAGAAAATCTGAAGATATTGAAAAAATTGCCGTTGGAGTCTATAACAGTATTCCTGTCCGGGTTCAGGATATCGGGTCTGTTCAGATTGGTGGAGATCTGCGACTTGGAATATTCGACGAAAATGGAGAAGGTGAGACAGTTGGAGGAATCATTGTAATGCGTTATAACGAAAATGCCGATAAAGTGATCACAGCGGTTAAGGAAAAGATGAAAGAGGTCTCAAAAGGACTTCCTGATGGTGTTACCTTTAAGACTGCATACGATCGAAGCATCCTTATAAAAGAGGCAGTGAAATCTGTAAAAGGGACACTCATTGAGCAAATGCTTGCTGTTTCTCTTGTTGTTCTCTTTTTCTTGTTTCATTGGCGCAGCGCTCTGATTATTCTTATTCAGATGCCAATATCCATCGCAGTGGCATTTATTCTGTTGGATGCATTTGGTATTTCGTCAAACATCATGTCACTTACAGGGATCATTCTGGCAATCGGGGTCATCGTCGATGATAGTATTGTGATGGTCGAGAATTCATACCGGCGTTTGGCCAATGAGTCGGAGAATACACAGGTATAAAATGAAATATTCATATTCAGCATACAAATTTTAATATGAAGAAGGCAGAACGGGAATCAATTATTGAAAAGGCATCAAAGCAAGTCGGTCCAGGTGTTTTTTACTCAACTATTGTTGTGATAGCATCTTTTCTCCCTGTTTTCATGCTCACTGGGATGGAAGGAAAGATGTTTCATCCATTGGCCTATACCAAAACCTTTATTCTGCTGGTAGATGCATTTTTAGCGATAACACTTACCCCAGTGCTAATATCCTTTTTTCTGAAAGGTAAACTTACAAAAGAGAGTGAGAACCCTCTTACCAGGTTCATTGAACGGCTCTATACTCCCGCCTTGAAATCGTGTCTGAAATGGCGCAAGACCACTATCGCAGTAAACATATTGGCATTATTGATCAGTATTCCAATGTTTTTGAGACTTGGCACTGAGTTTATTCCTCCTCTTGATGAAGGTTCGCTTTTGTTTATGCCGGTTACGCTGCCCGATGTATCCAACAGTGAAGTCAAGCGAATTCTGCAGGTTCAGGACAAAATAATAAAATCGATTCCTGAAGTTGAAAATGTTTTGGGTAAAGCCGGTCGGGCAAGCTCCGCAACCGACAATTCGCCCATCAGTATGATTGAAACAATTATCTTACTGAAACCTCAAAAAGAGTGGAGACCGGGTAAAACCAAAGAAGATATCATGCAGGAAATGAATGCCCGGCTGCAGATACCGGGAGTTGTCAATGGATGGACTCAACCCATTATCAACCGCATCAACATGCTTTCGACTGGTGTCAGAACTGATGTAGGATTAAAGGTCTACGGGCAAAATCTTGATTCAATCTATTCTCTTTCAAATAAATTAAAAAATCACCTGGGCAATATACCGGGGGTAAAAGACTTGTATGTTGATCCCATTACTGGTGGTAAATTTATCGATATAACTATTCAGCGTGATGCTATCAGCCGATATGGACTGAGTGTTGATGATGTAAATACTGTCATTGAATCTGCGCTTGGTGGAGTCAATATTACTACTGCAATTGATGGCAGGCGAAGATTAAAAGTAAATGTCAGGTTCGCACAGGATTACAGGCGCAACCTGAAAGATATTAAAGAGATTCTGATACAAAGTCCTATATCCGGACCAGTTCCTTTGTCGGCAGTAGCTGATATTGCGATTACTGAAGGGCCACCCATGGTCAATTCAGAGAATGCAATGCTGCGCGGGGCTGTTCTTTTCAATGTGCGGGACCGTGATTTGGGCAGCACTGTGCAGGAATGCAAGCAAAAATTGGAAGAGCTGATTAAATCATTGCCAAAAGGATATTACCTTGAATGGAGCGGGCAATATGAAAATCAAATCAAGGCGGGCAGGAAGCTCATGATTATCATGCCAATCGTAATATTGATTATTTTGCTTGTTGTTTATTTTACCTATAAATCATTCAAGGAAGCGTTAATAACACTTATAACTGTTCCTTTTGCATTAACCGGAGGCGTTTTTATCGTCTGGTTCTATGGTATAAATCTTTCGGTAGCTGTAGCTGTTGGATTTATCGCCCTTTTTGGTATGGCAATCGAAACAGCAATGCTGATGACAATTTACCTGAATGAGGCAATGCAGGATCTGGTGACAAAAAAAGGAAATTCTTCGCAAACAATCAATTTTGCGGATATACGCGAATATGTAATCAAGGGTGCTGCCAAACGGTTAAGACCTAAAATAATGACAGTATCAGTCTCGTTATTCGGCTTGTTCCCTGTTTTGTGGGCTTCTGGTGTGGGTAGTGATGTGATGCTTCCCATTACGCTTCCTCTTATAGGCGGATTAATCACTTCGACTATTTATGTGCTTTTGGTAACTCCTGTGATTTTTGAAATTACAAAAGAACGTGAATTACGCAAACAAGGTGCAATCCAAATAGTTAAAGCTTAAAATGGAAAACTAATACTTGTTAATTATGACAACTAATAGAATTAAGAAATTCCGGTTATCCTTTACTCTTTTGCTAATCATTTTTGCGGTGGGTATGACTTACGTGAGCAGCAAGCAAACAAATCAGGGTTCAGAAGTGGATCAGGCCTTGATAATCAAAAAGAAACAGTTTGTATGTTCAATGCATCCGGAGGTCATTAAAGACAATCCTGGTGACTGTCCAATATGCGGAATGTCACTTATCGAAAAGATTGAACAGGATAAGAACAGTGCAGATTCTTTGCTGAACTCTGTAGTTCGTCATGTCAATGAATCTGTTCTTGGGTCTGTTATTACCGTGAATCCTTTTAATGCTAAACTTCCGATCACCATTGACGCTTTAGGGATTATCAATTATGATCCGCGTAAAGTCCGGACCGTTAGCGCCCGATTCGGTGGAGTGGTTGAGCGGTCATTCGTTAAATATCAATTTCAACCGGTTAAAAAAGGACAGAAAATTTATGAAATTTATTGTCCGGAAATTTACGCTAAACAATGGAATTATGTTAAGCTTATTCAGGCATATCCTGATCAGGATAATCTCACGGTTGAAGCCCGCGAATGGTTAAGCCTTCTCGGATTAACTGTTGGACAAATAGATTCATTAAAACTGACAATTAAGCCAGACTATCATTTAGCAGTTTACAGTGATGCCGAGGGTTATGCTGTAAGTGCTGGTTTTGATCCTGAGAAGTATTATTCAGGTGACGCTCAGTCAATTGGTAACAGTCTTGGATTTAATGACGGCGTGACGATTGAAACGGGAACCCAACTATTCAAGATAATTGATATCAATTCACTCCGGGCTGATTTAAAGGTCAGAACAGAAGATGTTTGGTTATTAGAAAAAGGACAAAAAGTCATTTTTACTGTTGCGGCTTCACCCGGGAAAAAATTTGAAGCTGCAATCAGCCAGATAGAGCCTCTTAACGGAGGACTTTTTCAATTGGTGAAAGTATATTTCACTGATTTGGGAGGTCATCTGTTACCAGGAAGTCAAATACAGGCAAAGTTACAGGCTGGTAATCATGAGGCATTGTGGCTGTCAAGAACAGCAGTGGTTAACCTTGGACAGCGCCAGTCAGCATTTGTAATGCAGGATAACAAATATGTAGCCACAACAATAAAAACAGGTTTGCGATCAGACGATAATGTTGAGATACTATCAGGCGTTGACCAAAATTCAAAAATTGCTTTAAATGGGTTATTATTAATTGATAGCGATGGTTTTATTAATACTGGTTCAGAATAAGGTGGCCTGAATGCTGGGACAATTTTAAAAAGAAGGTAAAAACTAAAATAAAATGGCAAAGCGTATTAGCAAAGTGGTTTTGGAATCAATCTTTCTGATTTTTTTCTTCTTACATTTTTCATGCAACAGACAGTCGGAACAAAAAATGAATGACAGTCTGACACCCGCAAATAAACTTATCTTAAGCGAAGCACAGGTTCAGCTTGCGAATATAAAGGTTACTGAAGTTGTTGAAGGCACAATCGGCCAAAATAAGATATATACTGGTACTCTGAAAGTGAATGAGTTGAGTGCCGCGAACATTAGTTCACGGGCAACAGGAAGAATACAAAAGCTCTTTTTCAAAAATACAGGGGAGTCTGTCAATAAAGGTGATTCACTTTATCAGTTCTACAGTGAAGAGCTGGTAGCTGCAGAGCGTGAATACTTTAGGCTTCATAGCAGCAACTGGAATTTTTCCGGTAAATATGAACCAAGCTTGATTCTGGAAGATAAATTATTATTTCTGGGAATGCTTCCATTACAGATTGAAAAACTGAAGGCGGATGGAAAAATATTATTTAGTGTTACAATTTTAAGTCCTGTCAAAGGAACGATCAGATCAATTAACATTACAGAGGGTCAATATGTAAATGCCGGATTGACATTGTTTGAATTAGCAGATTATAATAACTTATGGGCTGAGGCACGGGTTTACCAGGATGACCTTCAGTTTCTTGAAGTTGGTATGCCATTAACTGTAACGATTCAGTCTGCCGGGAATATGCCTGTTTGGACCACAATCTCTTCTATCAATCCTTCGTTTGAGCAAGGGAAGAATGTGACTTTGATCAGAACATTGATTGATAATCCGGATAAAAACTTTTACCCTGGAATGCTTGCACTTTTTCAGGTTCAGTCTAAAACAAACAGGGGCATAGTAGTTCCTAATTCTGCAGTCATTATGGATAAAAATGGAAGTCTGGCGTGGATCCGGAATGAAGATGGTTCATTTTCGGGCAGAATCATAACTACTGGAATACAATCTGTAGATTCTGTTCTGATCTTATCTGGCATTAGAAATAAAGAATTGGTCGTCACATCTGGCGCATATCTTCTTAATAGTGAGCTTATATTTAAAAAGGGGATGGTTAACAATGGAATGACTGAAACGATAAATAATTAATTGATTGTGAAAACTTAAAATTTATAAAATAATTAAATTCAATAACATTTTTAAATCACTTAAAAATAATATTATGAAAACAAAAACAATTCACACCGCATCAGTAGTTGGGATGATACTTTTAGTGTTCTGTGCTTTTCTGGTAAAAGCGCAAACTTTAAAGGACATTGACGGGAATGATTATAAGACCATAAAATATGGCCTTCAGGAATGGACAGCAAGTAATCTTAATGTATCCAAATTCATCAATGGTGATGTCATTCCTCAAGCCAAAACAGATGAAGAATGGATCAAATCAGGATCTGAAAGTAAACCTGCATGGTGTTATTTCGATAACGATCCTGAAAACGGGAAAAAATTTGGAAAATTGTATAATTGGTATGCGATTAGTGATAAGCGGGGATTAGCGCCTAAAGGCTGGCTTATACCGGTTAGCGCGGATTGGATGACCTTGGTGAAAAATAACCTTGGAGTAGATGTCGCAGGTATTAAGCTCAAAAGTAAAGCCGGATGGAAATCAAAGAACGGAACCGATAACATCGGATTTACTGCTCTTCCCGGAGGTGTTCGCGACGAAAGCGGTGCTTTTAAGAACCTCAGCACTAAATGCCAGTGGTGGGCAAATTCCGAACCTGTTGAAGTCAAAAAGAGCAATCTGATTTATTCCTTACTGCTTGAAGATTACAATGTACAGGTAAGCTATCTAAAAATGAAAAAAGAAAGCGGCTTGTCTGTAAGATGCATTAAAGCTAAAAATTAGACCAGTTGGTGAGAAAGATTGCAATTTGTGATCTTTCTCACTTGCTCAAATCAAACTTACGAACTAAAGTGTCTCTTGTAATTAAAACTGATATTTCAATTAACCATGGAGGTTAGAATTTACGCATATGTTCAATTAGCCGTTCTGGTCTTTTATCTGATCAGGCCGGTGATGCCATTTGTTGAATATGCTGTAAATAAGGACTATATTGCGAAGAAGCTTTGTATCAACAGGGATCAACCTCATAGTTGTTGCGAAGGGAAGTGTTACCTTGAAAAACAGTTAAAGAAAAGTGTAGACAACAACAATGATCCAAAAGATAACAACACCAATAAAAAGGTTCAAAATGAGAATGTAAAGGAGTTCTTAAATTCTCATATTTCAATTCCTAAAGATTTAGCAGCATCATAACCTATCTGATTAATCCGGAAACTCCTCTTACTTCAAGGTATCTTTCGGCAATTTTCATTCCACCCAAAATAGACTTCATTCTTTAATTATTCAATTGCCTGTAATTATTTGGATTAGAAGAGTGCTGGTATGCACTTTGCTTTTCCTGTAATTGGGTTCTTGAATTCCTATGGCTTAGAATTTTTTGATGTCTTCTTTTATCCCGAAAAAGTAACTGCGTGGCATTAACCCTATTCCCTGGTTTTTTACAAGGAATATAAAGGAAATGTTGATAAGTAGGTTTCTTAAATAAATGTTGAATAACTGAAGATCAATAAAATGCTAAATCGTCATCAAAAAATCAATTGCAACCATTTAAAAGACAAATAGGTTAAAATATTATATTTTATATAATTAATAATATGAATAATAATTATCGTTTTTATATCATTGGCATAACCATTATATTGACGTTTGCAGTATGTACCATAGCTGCAATGTACACGCCTCCAAATTTTGGTCACTCTGTAACAATGATAACAAACAAGGGTGGCATTTCAAAACACCCGGTATTACTTGGACTAAATGAGGATAAATATGTAATATTTGCTTCAGGAACGGTAAAAGCGCCTTTTAAAGGAAGTGTAAAAGTTGTTTTGGAAGGAGAGCCTAAAATTGAGTACGAAATATTTTCCCGCTATCCGCCAGAACTCAATCTAGGTATTCATAAATTTCATGAGTTTGAGAATAATACAATTAAAAACATTTATCCGTGGGAAAAATATGCTTTAATCGTATATGTGAAACCCAAAAACAAAATTTATGAGACGGCAAGCTATAATTTAAGATTTTATGATTTAAAGTCAAACAATATAGTATTATCAATTCCAATAATCTTCACTGAATTGGACAATTTTGATATTTCAAAAGCAACGAGAAGACCCTTTTCTAAAGCCTGGGAATCTAAAATTACAGATAATAATCCCAGGAAAAAAGATACAATTTCAATAAATAAATCTCTTCCTTCATCAAGCTGTTGTGAAGAATAAAAACTTTAAATAAATGAAACTATCCGTTCAATCAAAAAGGTATTTAATAATTATTTTTGGAATAGTTATTTTTTTACCTCCAATTGCTCTTCTACCGAGGGTATTTGGGTCTATGAGCATATGTGGCTCTCCCTTCTGCATGAGGATGTTGTTTAGCATTGAAGGATTTTCCGCCATGAGTAAAGTTTTGTTCATGGGCGTGTTCATGCTTATTGTAATCTTTTCAATTTCATTTTTTGCAGGAAGGTTCTTTTGTTCTCATTTATGTCCGATAGGTGGTGCTACAGAACTTGGGAGTAAAATTGTACCCCAAAAATTCAAAATAGACTATACCTGGATTTCGGCTCCTGCAGTGAGATATAGTTATTTAATAGCTTTTTTAATACTCCCTGTATTGGGAGTGGGAAGTATATGTTGTAGTTATTGTAACTTTTCGATTATATCTTCCTTATTTGATTCTATCACAAGTCCTGCGAGTCGCATTCTAGCACTTACCTTCGGTGGGATAATAAACCTTACTATGATTATTTTACTTGGTTTTTTAGCTGTTGGTGGCAGAGCATATTGTAATTTTCTATGCCCTATTGGAGCAATTGACGGAATTTTTAATTGGTTGGGATCAAAATTAAGCTTTTTTAAAAGGATTAGAATTGATAAAACCAAATGTAGTGCTTGCAGTCAATGTATAAATGAATGTCCTGTATGGGCAATAGAAAAAGTAGCGGACAATTCAATGAAAATAAATCAGACTTCATGTATAACTTGCAAATTATGTATAAGCAAATGTCCAGCAAAAGCAATTTCTTATCGAACAGATTAAGTTCTATCAAGAATAGTTACCATAAAATTAAATTCAGTTTGTTTGGAACCTCGCTGGCATTGCCAGCCCTTTTAACCAACGGTTGTGCAGGTTCGTGCAGCAGTTGTTACAGATGTTTAGTTTCCGGAACTCCAATAGTGATGATACTATTATTGTTGATTTTCAGAAAAACTTATCTAATAAAATACTTAAAATCAAAAACCTTAAAATCATGAAATTTTTTATATGGATTGTTATTGCAATATTTTTTAATGTCTTTCCCTCCTATTCCCAATATAAGATTGAAGGCAGGGTTACAGATTTCACAACTAACGAAGGACTTATTGGAGTTTATATAATAATCCCCAATAGTAATAAAGGCGCAATTTCCGACGCAAATAGTCATTTTATTCTTGAATCAACCAGAAAAATTGACTCGATAAGTGTTTCATTAATAGGATATCAGAAAAAAATTATCGCAATTCGTTCTGATATTGTAACTATTCAGTTGGAACAAACGACTATTGAATTAAATCAGTGTATTGTAACCGCCCAAAGGGAATATCAAAGCAGAAAGGATGCTCCAAGTGCAATAAGCGTATTGCCGAAAACAATAATTGATGATACGAAAGCTTCGGATATATCGGAACTATTAAGTAAAGTAAGTGGTGTACATATAGCGAGTTTCGGAAATGAAAATCAATCGGTAAGTATCCGGCAACCCCTTTCATTTATCAGGACACAGTTAGTTATTTTGGAAGATGAAATTCCAATAGTACCAACAACGATAGCAACATCAGGAAATTTAAATGAATTAAATATGTCCATTGTAAAGACGATTGAAGTATTAAAAGGTCCAGCCTCATCAATTTATGGGAGTGAAGCTATAGGTGGTACGATGAATTTTATCACCAAGAACCCTACCCTTCTGCCTACTGCAAAAATTTCAATACAGGCAAATAATATGGGGTACAAAAGATTGGATTTTGAGGCGGGCAATACCTTTAAAAAATTCGGGATATTTGTAGGTGGCTATAATGCTACCAGTTCTGATAGCTACAGAGACTATAGTGATTTTAGGAAAACGGCTGTCTTACTTAAAGGTGTCTACAGATTCACCGATAAAACCAAGCTTACAACTTCTATTAGTTATATTGAGCACAATACAAAGATGTCCGGAAGTTTAGACAGCATAATATTTTTCACAAATGACAGGTACAATCAATACTCCTTTTGTTATGCAAACGACCAAAGCTTAAGAGCAAGTACCCGATTGGACCAAATCTGGAATGAAAATAACAAATCTTTTTTTACACTTCATTTCAGGGGAAATAAGGAACACCAAATCCCAACATATTATATTAAACAGGTTTATGGTGGACCTCCACCGGCTAAATACAAAGGAGAATATATAGAATCCGAATATCAAAGTTACGACATGCTTTTCCAGCATAAACTGAAGTTTAATTTCTTAGAAGCACAACTGATAACAGGTATCAGTCTGGATGTTACACCATACACTTATATGAGTAAATCTATTGATGTTAAAAAGGAGGGCAATCTTTATACCAGTTACACAACGACTGATACCTATGTTCAGGATTTCAAAGCCGATTTATTAAATTCGGCTGAATATATTCATTTTGAAATTTCACCCTTTCATAAGTTGAAATTGTCGGCAGCATTAAGATACGACAGGTTGGACTACAAGTATAATAACAATTTGGCATCAACTGCTATTTCAGGTGCACCGGATGATAAAAGTGCGTTTGAACATTTAAGCCCGAAGATAGGACTGAATTTTAATCCCAATGGTAAAATCGGGATTTATGGAAATTATAGTGAGGGTTTTGCGCCACCATTATTTTCGCAATTATATAAAGGGGTGATCGTTCCAATGCTGAAGCCCTCTTCCTATTCAAATTATGAGATAGGTGGATGGTTAAGTTTTTTAAAAAATAAAGGCTATATTGATTTAAGTCTTTATCATTCAGATGGCAAAAATGAAATAGTTTCTGTTCTTTTAACGGATGGTTCTACTCAAAACCAATCAACAGGTAAAACGATGCATGAGGGAATTGAATATTCCATTAAATATAAGTTTTTTGATCAGCTTGAAATGCGTTTGAGTGCAGCTAATTCAATTCACAAATTTGTTGAGTTTGTTGATGGTGCAAATGATTATAGCGGGAAAATAATGCCTTTAGCTCCTGGTTGGGTTGCCAATTCTGAAATTACCTTTAAGCCAAAGTTTTTTAAGAATTTCCGTATAAGTGCCGAATTACAGAAAATTGATAAGTATTATATTGATGAATTAAATACCAGGGAATATAATGGTTATCAGATCTATAATATGAGAATTGGGTACATGTTTAAGGGTGTTGACATTTGGCTTAATGCGTTAAATTTAACTGATGAATTGTATGCAACGAGGGTACAAAAATCTGCTTATGGTTCCAGAGCAATTTCTTACATGCCAGGTATAGGACGTTCCATATTTTTGGGAATTGGATATAACTTTGTTGGAAAGAGAAGGCTATAATTTAAGTATATTTTGATTATTCAATTCGTAAAAAACAATACATAATGAAACATTCTATTTTTATATTCTTTAGTATCATTTTGCTTTCGGTTTTGTTTATCTCCTGCCAAAAGGACAATAACTTTGAGATATTTATAAAATTATCCTATTGATCTATTAATCAGCATAATCTCATTCAATTAAGATCAATCACCAAAAATTGAACATTCTACTTTTCATCACTGTTTTAATTTCATTCTTTCCTATCATAATGCGTCCCATATTTATTGTATTACCTTTGACATTGCATTTCAGCAGTACCCTTTGAATTTGAAATTGGCGCATTAAATAAATAGCTGACTCCCTAAATGTTCCGGAAATATTGATGACCATGAATCTCCCCATATACATTAAAAATATTGCCAATTTATCAGATGAAGCAGAGCAAAAATTAAGCACTGTTTTCAAACGGGATGAACTTTCAAAGGGTCATTTCCTTTATCGGCAAGGCGAAATCTGCCAGCACATCTTTTACATCGAAAAAGGAATTGTACGGGTATTCTATTACACCGAAACCGGGAAGGAAATTACCCAATGGTTTTTCGCCGAAAATGGCTTTTTAACAGCTGTTGATAGCTTTTATCACCACAAACCAACCATGGTTTATTGCGAACTGCTCGAAGATTCCGTGATCTATTCGCTTAAATACACCGACATGGAAACCATGTTGGATGAAAATCAGAAAATGGCCAAGCTGGCTTTTCATGCCGTTTATGAATTGGCAAAAAAACTGTCAGAATACATCATTGGATTAAAATTTCAGAGTGCTGAAGATCGTTACAAGACCTTAATGAAAGAATATCCTCAGATTTTCCAGCGGGCCAAACTAGGCCACATTGCTTCATTTCTGGGAATTACTCAGGAGACATTAAGCAGAATACGGGCAGGTAAACAATAAATCACATCCTTTTCATCAGAAATAATTTGTTTTTAAATTGCCTGATGGAACACCTGAGTTATCTTCATTCGTGTTTGCGAAGGGCAAATTCATGGGTGTTTCATTTTTTGATTTAGATCAAAAACTTTTGCTGAGCGATCCTTTTCCTTTGCATCATAAATTATTGATGTTATCAAATGGAAAATCATTCACAAATCATTTAAATTAAATTATGAAAACAATTAATTATGTTTCTTATACCATCGCGCTTGTATTCATTTCAACTGCATCGTATGCCCAGATCAATTTTGGTCTACGGAATGGGGTTGCAGCTACCACTTTTGCTCCTAAAGGAAATTTACCGGATAACAACAATGTTACTTTCGCATATACGGCTGGTGCATTTCTTGACTTACCAGTAAGCAAATCATTGTTTGTGCAGCCTGAAATCAATTATGTCCGGAAAGGCCGAAGTATGGAAACAACCGAACTGAACACTAGTATTGAAACCGATTATACGATTCATTACCTTCAGATTCCGGTGCTTTTGCAGTACAGAGAAAATGAGATGCAAAATAAACATGGCTATATTTTCTATGTCAATGCCGGTCCATATGCCGCTTTTGCTCTTGAAGATCAGACCAAGCCTGTGCTTGCAAGTATTCCGGCTGAAAGCCGAAAAACTGACTGGGGAGCAACTCTGGGAATTGGAATACAGACTCCAATCTGTGGGAAAAATATTCGTTTCGATCTGAGATACGACATGGGCCTTTCTGAAATCGCCAGCCAACCTGATGATTACCGGACTAAGGCATTAAGTTTGACAGTCGGAATTGCACTGTAACGAAAAAATCTAAATCAACTGATCGATTTGAAACTTTTCAGAATTTAATCGAATCCTTCATCAAAAGCTAAATATGCGTATTTCGCCAAGTATTAAATTGATCGGCCTGCTGGGTTTAATATTTTTATCAAATCTGGGTTTTGGAACAGAGCCGCAAAAAATCACCTTTGAAGAAGCCTTGCAAATAACCCTGCAAAATAATTTTCAAATGAAACAGACCGATCATCACCTGCTTCAAATGGAACAGGAGATGAAAGCTGCATGGGGTTTGCATTTACCACGAATATCACTGAATGCAGGTTATAACCTCATGGAAGACCGGATTCATTTTGATCTCACTCCGGTTCAGGATGCCCTGATTCCTCTTTACCAGACGCTCGGAAATTATGCTGTCTTTAGCGGAGTTCCCAATCCTGATCCGGCTACCAAAGGTCTGATGCCAATTCTGCCTGATAACATATCGACTCAGGCTGTAAGGCAAAAAATGCTTGATGGTTTAAATCAGGTAAAAAATGCTGAGTGGGATCTCACCATTCAGGAGAAACAATTTGGAACACTTTCTGCCGGGTTTTTGTGGCCTGTGTTTACCGGTGGAAAAATTAATGCGGCCAACAAAGCCGCGAAAATCAAATATGAAGCAGTTGGACTTGAAAACATTCAGAAATCGCATGAATTAACCAATGAACTGGTGGAACGGTATTTTGGAAAGGTGTTGGCAAGTCAGGCATTGAATGTAAGGAAGGATGTTAAAACAAACATGGAACAACATTACCACGATGCCGGAAAATTACATGAGCAGGGTCAGATTGCCCAGGTTGAGCTGCTGAATTCAAAACTCAATCTGGCAGATTCCGAAAGGGAATACCAAAAGTCGGTCAGGCAGAACGAAATACTGAATGAGGCTTTGCTAAATACCTTGGCTGAAAATAGTATCACATTCGTGCAGCCGGTCTCCGGCTTATTCTACCTCGATTCGCTGGAAAACCTGGAGTATTTCTACCAGACTGCCCTGAAGAAAAGTCCTTTGCTTGCTCAGGTAAACAAGAAAAAGGAACTGGCTGACGAAGGATATAATGCTGAAAAATCCGGTATATTCCCAAGCATTGCATTAACCGGAATGTACGACATTGCCAACAAAGATCTTTCTCCGTTTTTGCCATCATACATGGTTGGAATAGGACTGAAATGGAATCTGTTTGAGGGTCGGTCGCAATGCAGAAGAATCAATGCGATGAATTATCAAAAGTTGCAAGCTGATGATTATTACAAGAAGGCTTCATCTGATATTCATTCAGCCATCAATAAATACTATCAGGAATTGTATATGTACCGCGAACAGCTTAAAATGCTGAATACATCGGTGGAACTTGCCGATGAATATTTTAGGGTACGGAATAAAGCTTTCAGCGAGGGGATGGCTACCTCGTCTCAGGTTTCCGATGCTTCACTCTTCCTGGCAAAATCAAGGATCGACAGGCTTCAGGCTATGTTCGGATATGATGTATCACTTTCGAAATTGCTCTATTATGCCGGACTTACGGATGAGTTTGTCGAATACATGAAGCGGGCAGAAGTAGCGGTACTTGAGTAAAGATTAGAAAATTAAAGATTGCTGTTCAGCAGAAATCAAACTAAGAAATGTAACAACCAGGAAAGCGTCATCAGTCAATCAAAAAATTGCTTTTTTAACTTTTTCCTGATGACCAATGACATTTTCCTGTTTTTAAAAGAAGTCAGACATGAATAAAACAAAAGGATATCTAATAGCCGGAGCGCTCGGATTGCTCATGATTTTTATTGTATATGTTGCAATAATTGTCAGCAGACCTGTTCCATTTGAAATTCAGGGTGAAGTTGAAGCAACCCAGATTAAAGTTGCCTCAAAGCTGGCAGGAAGGATCGACAGTCTGGCAGTAAAAAAAGGCGATGAAATTGGCGCCGGGATGTTGCTTTTCACTATCAGTTCTCCCGAACTGGAGGCGAAATTCAGTCAGGTCTCTGCTGTTCGGCAGGCTGCCGGGTCACAACGAGACAAAGCCTTCAACGGGGCACAGAAAGAAGACATTCAGGCTGCTTATAACAGCTGGCAAATGGCACTTGCCGCTGCCGAATTTGCTAAGAAAACTTATTCACGAATCCAGAATTTATATGAGGATGGAGTAATTCCTGAACAACAAAAAGATGAAGTTGAAACAAAAATGAAAGCAGCCGGTGAAACGGAAAAAGCTGCACATTCGCTCTATGAAAAGGCCAGAAATGGATCAAGGTTTGAAGATAAAAATGCGGCTGGCGCCCTCGTTTTGCAAGCCGATGGAGTCATTAGTGAAGTTAGTTCCTATCTGAACGAACGACGGATCACTGCACCGATCAGGGGCGAAATTGCCAACGTGCTGGCAGAGCGGGGTGAGCTCATTCCTGCAGGATATCCGGTAGTTACCATAGTCGATTTATCAGATGTTTGGGTAACTTTTAACCTTCGTGAAGACTTACTTGCAGCGATTCAGAAAGGTAGTCTTATTCCAGCCAGATTTCCGGCCTTAGGGATGAAAGAGATCATGCTCAAAGTAATATACATCAATGTACTCGGAGATTTTGCGACCTGGAATGCGACCAAAACCAGGGGTGATTTTGATATGAAAACCTTTGAAATTCATGCCTTGCCGGTAAATCAGACTGAAGGACTAAGACCGGGGATGAGTGCAATTGTAAACTGGGATCGTGTTCAGAAAAGAATCTAATCCAATGAAATTCAAAGGATTTCGACAAAGGCTTAGCAGATCAGCCCTGATCAGGGTTATCCAAAGAGAACTGTTTAAAATTTCCGGAAATTGGGTTCTCTTGTTTACCACCCTTTTAGGTCCTGTTGCAGTATTCCTGCTGGTCAGCTGGATATTCTCCTCAGCTGTTGTGAGAGATCTTCCGGTGACAGTAGTTGACCTGGACCACACCCAGTTTTCCCGTAAAATTGTCCGGATCATTGATGCTGTCCCGGCTACTGGCATAGTTTGGCAGTCGGTCTCGCTGGAAGAAGCCAGAGCACAAATGGTAAAAGGCAGGACCGATGCCGTGATTTGCATTCCTGAAGGTCTTGAAAAATCAGTACAAAGGGGAATTCAGGCAGAAATAGCCATGTACGTGAATAATACCAATGTGATAAAAGGTGGAGTAATCAAATCGCAATTAATGAACACTTTTGCCACCTTATCCGGTGCAGTTAAAGTTCAGACCATGATCAGAAAAGGGATTCCGGCGGAAGAAGCGGTTAAAAAGGCTCAACCAATCAAATCTGATATCCATCTGTTGTTCAATCCTTATGGAAATTATGCATATTTCCTGATGATGGGTTTGCTTCCACTCCTGGCGGTGGTTTTTATTTTTCTTGGAACCTCGTATGCGGTTGGAATCGAAATGAAAGATGGAACCGTGCATGAATGGCTTGAGTTGGCTGGTGGCAGTTCTATGGTTGCAATGATCGGAAAATTGATTCCATACCTCTTTTTGTTTTTTGCAGATCTGATGGCTATGAATCTGATTCTCATTAAGGTAATGGGAACTCCGCTGAACGGATCTTTCCCGGTTATTCTTGCTTCGGAGCTTTTATTGATTCTGGCCTATCAGGCTATGGCCATTCTGTTACTGACCATTACCATCAATCTGCGCCTGACACTTTCACTTGGAAGTGCCTATACCATGATGGCACTTACTTTTTCAGGATTAACTTTCCCTGCCATGGGAATGCCCGTAATTGCCAAAATGTTTTCTTTTGTTTTTCCTTATACTTTTTGGCTGAAAATATTTCTGAGTCAGTCGTTGCGTGGTGAACCCGTTCACGAAACGATTCCATCACTTTTATTGCTAGTGTTATTTATTCTCACAGGGATCATTGGGTTTCCGCTGTTCAAAAAAAGGATGAAGGATGAAAGATGGAGGAACAAAGAATGAGATTATATCAACGATTTCCATCTGCTTTGAATGGATTCGCACAAATCGAACATGCTTTTCTGAAAGAAGGACAGGCCATTTTTAAAGATCGCGGTGCGATTTTGATCTTGTTTATTGCTGTTTGGGCATATCCACTGGTTTATTCTATAGCCTATCAGAATAATGTTATCCGGAATATCCCCATGGTTGTTGTTGACAGCGACCACAGCACTCTGAGCAGGCAACTGGTAAGGATGATCGGCGCCACCCAGGAAGTTGAAGTTAATCTCGAAACCGGGAATATCAATGAAGCAGAACAACTCTTTTGGGATGGTGAATCAAAAGGGATTATATACATTCCAGCGGATTTTGAGAAAAAAGTTCTCCGGGGAGAACAGACCCATGTGGGTTTGTACTGCGATGCCAGTTATTTTCTGATTTATAAAGAAAGTTTAAGCGGATCGTTGAAAGCCGTTGGAACGTTGTCTGCGAGCATCGAAATCAAGAGACTTATTGCCTTAGGATCAACGACTTATATGGCGATAAAACAACGAGATCCGCTGACTTTAAAAACTTATTCCCTTTATAATCCTTCCGGAGCTTATGGCACTTATGTCATGCCTGGTCTTATTTTAGTCATTCTGCAACAGACATTATTGGTAGGAATCGGCATGATTGGGGGCGGAAGAAGAGAACGGCAAAAAATGCTGGCTTCTTCCAAAAATCATGAAGTGTCATCCATCTTCTATACCCTCACCGGCAGATCGCTGGCCTATTTTATCTTATACCTCGTCAATCTGCTTTTTACCCAGATCGTGTTAGCCCATTGGTTTCATTTTCCTGATAATGGTTCACTGCTTGATATTGGTTTGCTGATGGTACCGTTTCTTTTTTCGGTAATTTTTATGGGTCTGGCCGTTTCTCTCCTATTAACGCGCCGGGAGCATTCCATCATGATGTTGGTTTTTCTTTCCCCGATAGTTCTCTTTGTTAGTGGAATATCATGGCCTGCAACCTCACTTCCACCATTGTTATATCATTTGGCTCATATTTTTCCGACAACATCCATGATTCCAGCCTATCTGCGGATCAGAACAATGGGAGGAACTCTTCAGGATGTAATTCCGGAATTCATATTTATGACCGGGCAAATGATTTTTTATGGAATTCTGGCCATGCTGAGTTACCGGATATACCTGCACAGAAAAATAACCGATTTTTGAAAAGAAAAATTGTTCAGTCACAGTTTCCAGTTTTAACCCGACTAAGTGCCAACTGTAGCTGATGCAGTCCTGTTCTGTCAAAAACAATTTAAGTTTTAGAAATAAAATAACTTACTGTCTCACCTAAAATCCACATCCACTACTACAATCTCCGATTTGCCGGCTGTCCTGACAGGCGGTCCCCACAACATGATGCCGCAGGTGACGAACACATGGGTATTCAATACTTTTTGGTAACCCCAGCTCAAGGGGTAGATATTGTTAACAATCAGGTTGTATTTCAATTCGAAATTTCCCTCAATTAAAAGATTGTTGATCGGGTAATCCAACACCAGTAACAAGTAAATCAGCGCATTCCAGATTCTATATCGCGTACTTATAAACAGTTGCCGGATACGGAGAAAAAGATAAATATTGGGAACAATACAGAGTAGTGCGAAGATTAAGTCAAAAAAACGAGGCTGTATCAAAAGTGAAAATTTAACCGCAGAGAATCGCGGAGGAAAACTGCCGAGAACCGCAAAGTATTAATACAGAAGATTAACTCTGCGTAGCTTTGCGCCTTCTCTGCGTATCTCCGCGGTAAAAAAAACTTTTGAGACACCTTCCTTAATTCACTGCATATCAATATTTCCTTTATTGACGGTATTTATTAATGATTTCATTCGCTTTAGTAAAACCCAGCTCACCCGCTTTACTTAAGTCACTGTAACCCTTCTCGTTATTTCCCAGCATAATTTCACAAACACCTCTGCTGTAATAAGCCTGAGCACTTTTGGGATCACTTTCAATCTCTTTGGTCAAATAAGCAATTGCTCCCAAATAGCCTTTTTGCTTCGACTTTGCCATTCCAATATTATCAAAAGTTGCAGCATAGGCGGGATCAAGTTCAATTGCTCTATTATAATCAATAAATGCGCCAGGGTAATCTTCCATATTATATTTTTCAATACCGCGAAGAGAATATGCCTCTGCATAATCCGGGTTAAGTTCGATCGCTTTATCATAATCAGCTATTGCTCCAAGATTGTCATTGAGCATACTTTTAACCTGTCCTCTGAGATTATAAGCCACGGCATTATCAGAATCAATCGATAAGGCACGATTAACGTCGGGTAATACACCATTAAAATCTTTCAGATAAAACTTAGCATAACTTCTGCTAAGATAAATTGTAGAATTATAAGGATCCACGGCTAAGGCTCTGCTATAATCTTCGATTGCTCCAATATAGTCCTGAAGATCGCTCTTTGTTTTGCCATTGTTATAATAATCAGGTACCTGAGGCTTGCATCCAACGATGCATGTGATCAATATTAAAAGTAAATAATCCCTCTTTTTCATAATCATCTGAGTATTAAATTTTCAGAAAACAGTACTGCTGAAATACAACCACTATGGAAATTGATTTTTGCATAGAATTTTATCATTGAAAAACAAATACTCTTCGGTTATTTAGCAACTTCTACAACAATAAACCTCATAAATATTTTGAAAAACAATTCTCAAAATTCCAATCGCTTCACCTAATTATGCTATAACTTCTAGACTTACCTAAGATACGAAAAATATTCCACTTATAAATGAAAATTTCATGTCTGCAAACATATTTTATCGCAAAATCATTTTATTTGCTCACGGGTATATCGAGGCACTCATCGAGGCTGTTTCTGCGTCTGATTAGTTAATAAACCGGTTCCTGTATTCGGAAGGTGGCATCGAGTTGACCTTTCTAAATTGTTTATTGAAATGACTCAGATTATTAAACCCGCTGTCAAGACAAACCTCCATAATACTCAGATCGCTATCCATCAGCAGCTTACATGCCAATTCAACTTTTAGCTGATTCAGGTATTCAAAAACCGTCATGCCCATATTCATCTTAAAGAAACGACACAAAGAACCTTCAGCCATATTAACCAGCTCGGCTATTCGATGCAAATTCACATTTTCACGGTAATTATTCATTAAATATTCATGGATCACAGCTATCCGCTTATTACCAGTGGTAAAACGCATATTAAGATACTCCTTGCTTGCCAGCTGAATATTGGTCTCACTTCTGCCAATGATATCCATCAGCTTAAAAAAATGAAGCATGCGGTCGAAACTCTTCAAATAAGGCAATTGCAACATAATTTCGCTCACCTCATTTAGTGTTTGCCCCACAATCTGAATCCCGTGCTCGGATAATGCAATCGCTTTGGAAATATATTTGAACTCAGGAAGAATCAAAAGCTGGGGACTCACCACATCGGAAGTAAATTGAAGGAATACCATCTCAAGTGACCTGGCAGAAGGCATTCTGGTCTCTTTATCGGCAATCCACACATGAGGTAAATTACAACCAATAAAAACAAGATCTCCGGGTTGAAATTCCACAATCGAATCTGCAACAATACGCTTACCAAAACCCTCGGTAATAAAGGTGATTTCAAAATTATTATGGTAATGCCAGGAACTTTTTTCCATATTGTCCTGAAAAATGCCAATCCTGATGGATTCATCTTCTTTTACACTAAATTTCTCGAGTGATGCAGTCATAGTAGTAATAATTGTACCCTAAAGGCATAATATGTGAATATCGCATCGAAAGTAGTAAAAATTGATGTAGCTAATCGACAAAGCATCCGATATTTTTGTATAAGCTATTAACCAGACACAAAATAAAATGCATTATGGAAGAATTACTCGAAAAATTGCTTGAAGCGGTTGAATTTGGCAAAGTGGATAGAAAATCACCCTACCCGCCCCAGCTCAGAGATATGGATGGATCGCATGAACTGACCATCAGCGCAATTGAAACAGGGATAAAACCGCAAAGGATATTAGAAGAGGCATTAATTCCTGCAATGGAGAAGGTTGGGAAAAAATTCGCGGAGTCCAAAATCTTTGTCCCGCAAATGCTAATGTCTGCCCGGGCAATGGGTGCTTCCATGTTTCAGCTAAAACCTTTTTTCGCTTCGGGCGACATCAAAACCAAGGGAACTTTTATCATTGGGACAGTAAAAGGCGATTTGCATGATATCGGCAAAAACCTTGTTTCAATGATGGTTGAAGGTGGTGGATGGTCGATTGTTGACTTAGGTGTTGATGTTGGATCCGACCGTTTCCTGGAAGCGTTGAAAAATAACCCCGGTGCTGTTGTCGGATTATCGGCTTTATTGACTACAACCATGGTGAATATGGGCGAGATTGTGGCCAGCATCAGAGAACTGGCGCCTGAAACGAAAATTCTCATTGGCGGTGCGCCGGTAAATGACGATTTCTGTAAAAAAATAGGGGCCGATTTTTATGCTCCGGATCCTCAGAAAGCTGTTGAATATATGAATAAACTAGCCTCATGAAATACAAGAACCTGATCATAAATCATCCTGAAGATCTCATGTTTGGAATCGCTCCGAATCCTGTTAAGACAAGGCGCGGACTTGAAATCGGAGGCGGGCAGGTCTATGCCGAACTCAATTTCACCCTTCCCATCATGAGTATTAATGATAATACGCTTGAACAGGTGTATTCCCATTACCGCGAGATTGCCGAGGGCGCGCTGGAACATGCGTTGCACATGAATTCCAAAGGAGTGGTACTCGAATTTGAAACGTTGCTTGAGATGACTAAGACTCCGGCAATTGGAGTAGAGATCGTTAAAATAATGAATGATATCTGCGAAAATTATTATCAAAAACACGGCCTAAAATCCGAAATACGACTAACACCCAATGACTTAAGGGAATTTGAACGGCCTGCTCGTCAGCGAAGTTCAAAACATCTGGAACCGATGATGGAGCTTTTTGAGCGCGGAATGATTGCCGGAGGTGATTTATTGTCTATTGAAAGTACCGGTGGCAAAGAAGTATCGGACGAGGCCCTGATGATGTGTGATATAAAAGGGATGGTTTTTGCACTTGCAGTCCTGGGTGTCAGGGACATGCAATTTCTCTGGCAAAAAATTGTTTCTCTCGCGCAAAAGCACGGTAAAATTGCAGCTGGTGATTCAGCCTGCGGGTTTGCCAATACAGCAATGGTTTTAGCAGAGAAAAAATACATACCAAAAGTTTTTGCAACCTTGGTACGTGTTATTTCTGTAGTCCGGTCTATCGTTGCAATGGAAGAAGGCGCCGTTGGCCCCGACAAAGATTGTGGTTATGAAGGGCCATTTTTGAAGGCAATTACAGGAATTCCCATTTCAATGGAAGGAAAAACTGCCGCTTGCGCTCATTTAAGTCCGTTAGGAAATATCGCTTCAGCTTGCGCTGACTTATGGAGCAACGAATCGGTACAAAATATCAAATTACTTTCAGGAATGGCTCCCACTGCCTATCTCGAGCAGCTGGAATATGATGCCAGGCTAATGAACGAAGCGCTGCGTGCAGGGAAAATGCACTGTCAGGTCTTGCAGCAATTACTTGTTGCCTCCGACATTTATACCGATCCGCAGGCCTTAATTCTCTCGCCCGAAAATGTCATCAGAATATCCAGAGAACTTGTAAAAGGAGAATCATATGTGGCCAACGCACGAAATGGAGCAATCGCAGCTCTTGACATTATTGAGGAGGCGCTTAAATCCGGCAAAATGCGCCTTCCCGAATTAGAAACCGCTTACCTCCCAATTCTCCGCGACGATTTGAACAGCATTCCAGATAGTGAAACCGATTTTATAGCCATGATGCTTCCATTAATAGACCAAAGCAAATTTATTCTGTCAGAATACGGACTTTAGACCAATGACAAATGGATTAATTGAAAATTACACTGATTTTTTTTGGCGTAGATCGTACTATTAACCGATAACCTTGCTATTTTTGGCTAATGGAAAAAATTCCTGTTCATATCATCTCCGGATTTCTGGGAGCCGGAAAAACAACGGCCATACTTAAACTCCTTAATAACAAAAGGGCAGACGAACAATGGGCAGTAATCATCAACGAATTTGGAAAAATTTCAATCGACACCCAGACACTACGTTCATCATCTGATGCGGGAACGGTTTTTGATATTTCAGGTGGCTGCATTTGTTGTTCAGCAAAAGGATATTTTCAGGAAAACTTAGCGGAAATCATTAGTACAGGAAATTATTCAAGGGTGATTATCGAACCCAGCGGACTTGGCGGTATCGAAATGGTTACAGAAATAGTCCGGGCCAGTCCGGCTCTTCATTTAATGCCGGTTATTTGTTTGGTTGACATCAATTATATTGATAATGCCCGGCTTCAGCTCCTTCCAATTTATCGGCGGCAAATAGAAAAAGCCGATTTGATTGCCTTCAGCAAATGTGATCTGCTTAAAGATTTTGAGGAGCAGACTCACCTGATTGAAAAATTTAAAGCTATATTCCCTCAAAAAGAAAAATATTTACAAATTGCAAATGCTGATTTCTGGCTGTCGCTGCCAAATACTGAGAGGTCGGCAATAGCCGAAGAAAATAAATTTCGCATAATTCCAGCCGACGAACCTGATCTCAAAGACATTAATTATCAATCAAATAACTACACTTTCAGCGAAGAGTTAATTTTCAATGCAGACCAGCTGGCACTTCTATTCACTAAATACACTGCAATAATCCGTGCTAAAGGACATATTCGAACAGAAAATGGTTGGAAACTGCTTAATTTTACACTATCAAATTGTATTTTTGAGCCTTGTCCTGCCAAAGAACAAAATGAATTAATTGTAATATCAGAAAAATCAAAATCTTTGCAAATTGATAGACTCGGGGACGAAATTAAAATAACGATAATAACAAAAGCGACTTCTGATGAAAAAACATACGATCAGCCTTTATCCGCTTGGGAAAGATCTTCAAGTCAATGAGCAAACTCCTCTGATTGATGTGCTTCATGAATTTGGGGTTGAATTTCCATGCGGGGGTAACGGAACCTGCGGAAAATGTAAAGTACGGTTATTGGATGGCAAGATTACAAAATCCGAAATTCATCAGCAAAAAATCGATAAACTAGGTCTTTCAGAGGATTGGAGACTAGCCTGCTTTAGCTTGTGCACCAGCAATATAACACTCGAAATTGAGCAATTTAACCATTTAATTCTGGCAGATGAAAGCACTTTTGATTTCACGCCTCAGGAAGGATTTGGAATTGCAGTCGATCTGGGAACAACTACCATTGTAGCTCAGCTGGTAGATTTAACCTCATCTAAAGTACTGGCCGTTGAAACAATGCTGAATCCTCAGGTACGATATGGGGCCGATCTGATTTCGAGAATTCAGGCGTGTATGGATGGAAATTCCGCCGAAATGACCCGAATAGTCAGGAATGCCGTTGGAATGATGATTAAATTAATGCTTAAGAGATTGAATGTCGAATTGAAAAACGTAGTACTCGTTGGAAATTCAGTGATGCAATTAATTTTCAGTAACTGCGACGTTTCTCCCCTGGCATCCTACCCTTTTCACACAGATAATCTGGGAATAAAATCCTTTGATCCCAAGGAACTGGGATGGAAATTTAAAGTCAGAGAAAAAGTGCAGTTTTATCCTTCGATAGGAAGTTTTGTAGGCAGCGATATCCTGGCAGGAATAGCAGCAACAGGAATTCATAACAGTGAAAAATATACTGCTTTAATTGATTTGGGAACCAATGGTGAGATTGTTGTAGGGAATAAAAAACAGATTGTTTGTGCCTCAACAGCAGCCGGACCGGCATTTGAAGGCGCTAATATTTCGATGGGTATGAGGGCTGTTACCGGAGCCATCTCTTCGCTGAATCTGGTTAATGGAAAGATGGAAGCGAGTGTTATTGGAAATACTTCACCAAAAGGGATATGCGGAAGCGCTCTGATTGATGCTGTTGCAATTCTTCGAAAAACGGATCTTATCGGAGTATTTGGCGAAATCAACTCTGAAGAGCAGTCCGTTCCACTTATTGGAAAAGTTAGCCTGACACAAAAAGACATTAACGAATTTCAGCTCGCAAAGGCCGCAGTTTCGGCAGGTCTAACCATCCTGGCTAAGAAATTATCTATCCAACTTGATGATATTGAAGAGATTTACATTGCAGGAGGATTTGGGAATTACATCAACATCGAAAATATTGTTGAAACCGGTATGATTGAACTTCCCGAGGGAAAAATTTATAAAAGAGGAAATACTGCACTCACAGGGGCAAAAATGTTTCTGTTCTCTGATACCGGAATTACGGAAGAAATACTGGCAAAGACACTTCATATTAATCTCGAAGGAGATCCTAATTTTCAGGACATTTATGTTGATAAAATGCTTTTTAATTAGATTTTTTTTATAAAATGGCATCCGATTGTTAGCAGTGAATAAAAAAATAACTATGAAAGAAATTAACCGCAGATCGTTTGTGAAAAAATCGGGAACTGTTGCCGGAACTACAGCTGCCGCAGCTATTATTCCCTGGAGTGTAAGTTGTAGTAATCCATCAGACAAAATAGGTGTAGCCCTCATTGGCTGTAAAAATATGGGATTTACAGATTTAAAAGCTTTTCTCGATGAAGAAAATGTTGACTGTATTGCCATGTGTGACATTGACAAGAATATTCTCGAAGAAAGGGCAGCAGAAATTGAAAAATTAAAAAGCAAACGACCTAAGGTTTTCACCGATTTCAGAAAAGTACTTGAATTAAAGGAAGTTGATGTCGTAATTATAGGTACGCCCGATCACTGGCATGCTTTGATGATGATCATGGCCCTTGAAGCAGGAAAACATGTTTACGTGGAAAAACCTATGGGTCACAGCATCGAAGAGTGTCTGACCATGGTTAAAGCGGCCACCCGATATCCTAAACAAGTGGTGCAAGTTGGAATGTGGCAGCGAAGTTCGCAACACTGGCTCGACGCTTCAGAATATGTCCGTTCAGGGAAATTAGGTGATGTAAACCTTGTTAAGGCCTGGATTTACAAAGGGATGGGAGAACCTGTTCCTGCTCAGCCCGATGGCGTGGCTCCCCATTATGTTGACTATAATATGTGGCTGGGACCTGCTCCGGAAAGACCCTTTAATAAAAACAGATTTCATTACGATTTCAGATGGTTTTGGGATTATGCCGGCGGCGCAATGACCGATTGGGGCGTACACTTGCTTGATTTTGCAATTCACGGTATGAAGGCCGGTTATCCTGATTCAGTGGCACCCGGCGGTGGATGCTTTCTCAACAAAGGAGTAATTGAAACACCTGATATACAACAAGCTATATACAATTATCCCAACCACACCATGATCTGGGAATGCGGCTTGATCCCCCGTATGGGTCCATACGGAATGCACCACGGTGTCTCTTTCACAGGCACCAAAGGAACATTGATTGTATCGCGAAACGGCTGGCAGGTTGCCTCGGAAGTGAGCAATAAAGATCAGAAGAAATTTATTGAAGACGTTCCCAACCAACCACCGGCAGGTGGTTTAAAGGAACATGTGAAAAATTTCCTGAACGGTGTAAGAAAAGGGGAAAAGCCAAATGCATCAGTCGAAGTGGGCGCCCAAACAGCCATAATTTCCGAAATGGGAAATATCGCTTACCGTGCAGGAACGCTTTTGCATTGGGATGCACAAAACATGAAATTCGCTGAGGATGCCGGCAATAAACTCACAAAGCTGACTTATCGGGATCCCTGGAAACTTCCGGTATTCTGATTTTTGGCTGTTAATACATAGGTGCTACAACAACCGTTTCTTAGGCTTATGCCTGATTGACCAGACCCTCAATTACTTAGACCATCAATCACTTAGACCCTCAATTACTTAGACCCTCAAGGTTTTAGAAACCTTGAGGGTCTGGACTATCAATCAGACCATCACTCAATTACTTAGACCATCAATCACTTAGACCCTCAAAGTTTCAAAAACCTTGAGGGTCTGAATCATCAATCAATTAACATTATATTACCTGATCGTAAAAACATAACTTCCTGCTTTAAGATGAATTATCTTTATTCCGTTGGAATTTTGCTCCATCTTAATTGCACTATTCCCATCTAATCTTATGTTATTTTCGCTTACCTTCTCCCCTTTCAAAGAAAGTACGGCTGTGCTGTTTGGTGGAATAATTACCCGGTATTCGACTTTCTTACCTGTTCTTTTCCATGATGAGAGAATCATTCCATACGGACCGGTATGACTGGCTTCAAAACTGTTGAGTCCTTTTACAAAATCAGGCTTCAGAATAATATTTTTAAATCCGGGCTGCTGTTCATCCGGATATATTCCACCCAAGGATTTATAAAACCATGCCCCAATCTCCCCAAACATAATATGATTAAGAGAGATATCTGATTTCGCATTGATCGGCCAGTTTTCATACAAGGTTGTGGCTCCGTTCACAATCCACCATCCCCACGACGGGAAGGTTTTCTGTAAAGCCAGCTCGTAAGCCAGATCGGCATAACCATTTGCACTTAAGGCGTTTAAAATAGTCTTGGTTCCAAGTAATCCCACATCAAGGTGTTTGCCGTCAGCAATAACACGGTTGGCCAGATTTTCTGCCACTTTGCCGCGCAATTCTTCAGGAACAACTCCCCAATGGAGCGGTGCGGATAACTCAGTTTGAAAACCGCTGCCATATATTCCGGTTTCCCGGTTCAGGTATTTTGCATTTATCGCATCTTTAATCTTTATTGCCAGGGCTGAATATTTCTCATGATCGGCAGATTTACCTAAGATTGTGGCAGTTTTGGCAAGTATGCCAGCATCTGTAAAATAAAATAGTGAAGAAGTCAATTCTTTGGGAGCCTTGGATTTAACCGGTATCCAATCACCTAACCCCCAATCAGTTAATCCCGTCGGGCTAATCCGGGTGATGTGATCGACGTAGCGGCTGATATTGTCATAGCAATCGGTTAGTAATTTGGAATCACCGTAAAAAAGGTAGATATTCCATGGGATAATAGCAATTGTGCTGGTCCAGTCGGGGCCGTTAGCCCAGGTATAACCCCAGCCACTTGTCGGAATGATTGCAGGCAGAACTCCGTTTGGCTGTTGCTCATCGCGGTGATCGGCCAACCATTTTTCATAAACAGTAATCCCATCGAAATTATAAAGACCAACCTCAATGGCGGTATGTGCATCTCCAGTCCAGCCGTTTTTTTCGCGTTGTGGACAATCTGTAGGATAGCCAAATAAGTTGGATAAATAAGAATTATTGGTTGCTTTCCAGATTTTATTCAGAATGGTATCTGACGATTGAATATACCCGATGGCAGGCACATCGCTGTGCATAAAATAGCCTGTCAGACTTTCTTTTTTAAGCTCAACAGGCTTTTCGCAGATCACTTCAACATATTGAAAACCCTTGTAGTTAAATGAAGGTTTAAAAGTCTCCTCACCCACTCCGCTCAGCGTATAAATATCAGTTCCAAATGGATCAAGGTCATTGGTAGGTCGGTAATGTGCATCAATATTTGATTGATCGACCAATCCATCTGCACCAAGCCTTTCTCCGTGTTTCAACCGAATAACTGTTCCGGCAGCACCCTTCACTTTAAGCTGGGTTACGCCGGCAATATTGCGGCCAAGGTTAAAAAGATAATGAGAATCACTCAATCTGGTCATACTTAAAGCCGCAATTTCCTCAACATCCCTGATTGGCTGGAGCGATTGAGCCACAACCTTCATCGAAGGAACATTCACAGGAATGGCGTTTTTCCAGGTAGCATCATCAAATCCCGTACTTTTCCATCCGGACTGAAACAACCTGGCATCAATATGTTCACCGGTATAGATACTGTTAAAAATGACAGAACCAAGTGCCGTTTTCCAGTCAGTTCCTGATGTAATTGTTTCTGTGGAACCATCCGTATAGGTTATTCTCAAATCGAGACAAAAGCGAGGACGTGCCCGCCAGGGAGCCTGATCAAAATACCAAACTGCAGTTGATTGATGGTTGTACCAGCCATTTCCCAGCATAACTCCAACAGCATTTTTGCCTTCCTTCAGGAGATTTGTAATATCATGAGCAACGTAAAGTGTGCGTCTGTCAAACCGGGTATACATCGGATCAAGCCTATGATTACCAACCTTTTCGCCATTCAGGTACAATTCGAACAAACCGCCGGCTGCCAGATAAGCCCTTGCCGAACGAATCCGTTTTACAGCAATGAACTCCTTTCGGAAAATGGGAGCCGGTTTCATTTGAATATCCCGCATATCGGTTATCCATGTCCCTTTCCAGTTATAAACCTCCATCATTCCTGTTTCAAAACTGTTTATAATCGAATTGACAGAAGGATCACCCGCGGCATTCCAGATTCTAACTTTCCAAAAATAACGGGTAAAAGGTTCCAGAGGAGATCCATTATAGGTGACCAGCATTTTTGAGGCAACAATTTTTCCTGTCATCCATTTATCGCCAGATCCGGCATTGACTTTCAATGAATCGGTTCCAACAACAATTTCATAGGCACTCTGACCTGCGTCCCGTTTATCATCTGTCATGTACCAGGTTAAACGAGGATGTGGCGAATCAATACCAATCGGATTCATCAGGTATTCACATCTTAGGTGGGCAATTTCACCGGAAGCAATTGAAATTTCAGAGGAAAAAAGAAGTGCTCCAAGGAGAAGGACCATACAAAATTTCGTTTTCATATCATGACAATTTGTTAGTTCAGGTATTCGTTTAATTTTAATCCAATGATACCACTTTTCGGGATAAAATCTACGATTTATCATAAAAATAATAGCTTATCTGATAGCTTTAATTCGGATAAACCGGCGGATGAAAAGGGCCTGACAGAGCCTTTGATAGTTAACTGTCAAACCAACATCAGACCCACATTCTAAATTAAAAATAAATCATTTTTTTTAACACTGATATTGATTATTTAACCTAAATTCGCATACAAAATTTGATCTATATATATGCACGCATCTTCAACACATAATAACTGCGAAGTATGTAGTGGTTGCAAAGACGATTGTTGTCTTAATCCACTGGTTTGTGGTGAGTCACACATATTTAACAGCCTCAACAGAGAAGAGTTACGCTCAATAATGGAGAACAAGCGTCATATAAAATTCCGTGCAGGAGAAACAATTACAAAACAAAACACTCCCCTGACTCACCTTGTATGCATTAAAAGCGGAATGGCAAAAGTAGTTGCTGAAGGACCTAAAGGCAAAAATCTTATTATTGATATCATAAAGGACAACAATATCTTCACAGGTGGCGGTACAGTTATTGATGACTCGCACCATTTTACAGTAGCAGCTTTAACCGATATTGAGTGCTGCTTTATCGAAACTTCAAAAATTTTCACCTTTCTGTCGATCAACAGCGGTTTTGCAATCGATTTAATGAAACTTTATAACAGTCAGCACATCAAAATGCACAAAACGCTGATTAACCTGATTCACAAATACATGCCGGGCAGAGTAGCCGATACGCTTCTTTATCTGAAAAATGAAATTTATTTGTCGAATCCTTATCAATTTATCCTTTCCAAGCAGGAACTCGCCGAAATGTCGGGTATGACAAAAGAAAGTTTTATTCGCAATCTAAAAGACTTTGAAGACTCCGGCATTATCAACCACTCCAGAAATGCCATCCACATCCTTAAAGAAGAGGATCTTATCGAAATCAGCAGAAACGGCTAATTGACATATATCAATTATGTATTGATATAATCCTGTGTTATTCCTAATATGAATTCGTGTTCAAGTGTGAACATATCAACCCATTTTTCTCTGTTTATTTTAGTTGTATTTCTACTTTTACCGTAGAATATTTAGCAAAAGGAGTCGAATTTTCTGAAAGCTAAATCAAATAAAAAATATTAATAATAATGGGCATACTTAAATCATTAATTCAAAAACCCAGTTATGGGTTTACACAACAAATTTATATCAATAATAACCTTATTACTCTCAATTTTATGAAACTTAAAAATTTTAGCCAGCTGTTGTTTTTTGCGTTTGTAATCTTGTTTACAGCACAATCATGCGTCAAGGAAGGTCCGATGGGTTTAACCGGAGCCAATGGTAAAGACGGCGCAAATGGTGTGGATGCGAATGAAACATGTAAAATGTGTCATACCCCCGCCAAAGTTGATATCATTGCTACTCAATTCGAATTTTCGAAGCACAGTTTCGGAGAAGCAGCATTTTCAGAATCAGGAACTGTAGGTTGCGCTCCTTGCCATACTCAGGAAGGATTTAAATACATGATTGCCAGCAAGGTTCCCAGCACTTTTACGCTGAATGCGACTACAGGTAAATATGCAAACGATTATAATGCAATTCCATCCGCAGCATACGGCGAAATCGGCTGTTCAACCTGCCATAGTGCTCTGCATACAACTTATGGAACTGCAGACCTTGCATTCACAACCGTAGCACCAGTTCCTATGACAATGTGGGGTGGTAAAAAAATCATTGATCTGAAAGCAGATGGTGGTAAAAGCAACTTGTGCGTAAAATGTCACCAACCACGTCCTTTCACCAATGCATTGACAGGCAATGTATTAGACTATGTTGCTTTGGCAACTACAACAGGTGTTGTATATGACGGAAATCCTACAGGAACTACCAACATCATCAAACCAAGCTACAGGACACATACCCACTACGGTGCGATTGGTGCTGTTTATGCAGGAATGGGTGGAGTTGAGTTTCCAGGTACATTACCTTATACCAGTTCAACACACACAACAGTTGCTTCATGTCAGGATTGCCATATGGGAACGATTGTAGGCAGATCAGGCGGACACACGTTCAGCGCAGCAGGCAAATTTGATGGCTGTAGTGTTACAGGTTGTCATACCACAGCAATCACATCAGCTTCTACCACACTTTGGTTAAATCCACGTAATGAAATCAAGGCTCTTTTAGTAGCTCTTGCAGCAAAACTAACTGTTGGCGGTGTTGAAATTATGAACAGAAACGGTGATTCTGCAACCAATCTTTGGTACGGAATTACAACTGCGAATTATGACGGTTATTTGAATGTCTATGATCCTATTACTAATACAACCGCTCAGACTTACAATGCAAGCAGTTTCAGATATGTTGGAACTCCTCCTGCAACCTGGAGTCAGGCACAAAAGGATTACAATGCCACATTACCAATCCTTACTTTATCTTATGCGCAAATGGGTGCTTTGATCAACTTCCAGTTATGCTTAAGAGATTACAGTTTAGGTATCCATAACTTTGCATACACCAAGGCACTGTTGACAAACACAATTGCCAAACTATAATAAGGTGATCACGTAAAATGATAAAAAAAGACTTCTCTTTTTAAAATTGAAGTCTTTTTTTGTATTAACATTAAAAATGTATACCATGAAAAAACGTACTATATTCCTTATTTCAATTTTGCTTTCTTTGTTCATCGCCGGCTGTAAATACGATTTCATTCTGCCGGTTAAAGTTGAGCCCCTTAGCGGTCCTGTTAGCTTTGCAAAACAAGTCGCACCTATTTTCTCAACGGACAGCAAATGTATTTCATGTCACAAAACAGGCGGTCAGGCTCCCGATCTTACTTCAGCCAGCGCTTATGCTTCAATTGTTCCCGGTTTGATAAATACAGCAGCTCCGGCTCAGAGTTTAATTTACTCTTTCCCGGCACCAACCACAAGTACCCACACCTGGAAAAAGTTGTCTGCAGGAGAAGCCACTATCATTCTTGCATGGATAACCGAAGGTGCCAAAAACAATTAGTGGAAACATTTAATATCTCGTAGAAATGAAAAAAAATATTCTATTTATAATTCTTTTCTTCTTCATCTCAACATTTTCATTTGCCCAGGATGGGGCAGCTGATTCAACTGCTGTTGCTGGAAAAGACAAGCCTGTCCGGTCGCCTTTCGAAAGCGGATATCTCATTGAGGCTCAAACAACTGTAATACAGAATGCCCATACACTTGAAGCAGTAATCCAGCATAAATTCGGATCTGTTGAAAATGGCCATAAAGATTTATGGGGAATATATGCACCAGGTGCAAACATCCGGTTGGGATTGAATTATGTTTTGGTGAAAAATTTTCAGGTAGGACTTGGAATTACCAAAAAAAATATGACAACCGATATGAATGTCAAATGGAACATTATGCAGCAGACCCGGAAAAATACTTTTCCACTTGCAATTGCATTATATGGTAATGTAGCAATTGATGGAAGAAACATCAAAGACTTTGAGTCTGGAAATGTGCAGATAGCTCATCATCTGGGATCTGTTAATGCATTCGCATTCCCTGATCGCTTAAGCTATTTTTCTGAAATCATTTTTGGAAGGAAATGTACTGACTGGTTGTCCCTTCAGGCCGCCATCAGCTTCACCCACTATAATGTTGTAGGTCAGCTTGACGAACACGACAAAATTGGTGTTCATTTTAATGGCAGAATAAAAGTATCACCTCAGGGATCTATTTTATTTAATTATGACGAGCCACTGAAAATTAAAGATATGGCAGAGCAAAGATCCTGGACAAATCCATCAAAGCCTAATTTATCGTTTGGTTACGAAGTTTCAACCAGTACGCATGCTTTTCAGATTTATATGGCTACAGCAAATGGATTGTTACCACAGGACAACATCATGTGGAATCAGAACGATTACAACAAAGGTCAATTTCTAATTGGATTTAACATCACTCGTTTGTGGGGTTTTTAAGCCTTGCAAAGTGATGATTAATCGGTCACGTATTTTATTATTTATTGAATAGTATTCACTCATTAAAAAGAGAAAAATGAACGGAAAATTCAAAAATTTAATTGGAAGTGTTGCAGTAATCATGATCACTTTAGTATTGTTCGCATTTGTTGTTCCACAAGATCAGAAAGCAGCTGCAGCTTGGGCAGTCCCGGCAAAATACAAAAGCATGAAAAGTTCTGCAAAAGCTGATGCAACTTCAATTGCAACCGGCAAAATGCTATATGCCAAACATTGCAAATCGTGCCATGGCGGCACAGGATTAGGCGATGGACCTAAGGCAGGCAGTATGAAAACGAAGATGAATTCGTTTAAAGATGCCAAGTTTCAGGCTCAGACTGACGGTGAAATCTATTTTCAATCCTTTATAGGTCGTGATGAAATGCCCAATTTCGAGAAAAAAATTCTTGATGAAGAAGAACGATGGGCAATCGTAAACTTCACAAGATCTTTAAAATAATATTCATTTTTAAAGATGCTGAAGTCCAACCGGACTTCAGCATTTTCATTTAATAGCCCCGCTATGCGAAGCTCTTTCCCATTTCTTCTGCTCTTGCTTTTTCTGGGAATTTCAACCCGGATTACAGCACAAGAGAAGGCACTTTCCCCAGCAAATGATTTGTGTATCAAGTGCCATACCCATCAAACGATTACTTTTCACAATAGCCTGACCAATAAGGAAGATAAACGGATGATGAATCCGCTTTATATTCTTGATAAAGATCATTTCGCATCAGGAGTTCATGCTAAATTTAAATGTACAGACTGTCATTCAGCTGATTACAGTAAATACCCCCATAACGCAGAGCTTAAACTCGAGCCATTGAGTACCTGTCTGGATTGTCATGGCGGTGATGAAAAATACGCCGCCTATCAATTTGAAAATATAGACACAGAGTTTAGAAAAAGTGTCCATTTTCAGAAGAGCGGAGAGAGCTTTACATGCTCGAAATGCCATAACCAGCACTATTATCAGGCCCGGTCACGTAACAGTTTCGATGTTGGAGATATCGTAACCTTCAGCAACGAAATGTGCATGACCTGTCACAGTAACAACAGCAAATTTCAATTGATTTCTGAGAAAATCAAACCCGCTCTTTCCCAGATTCACGAGTGGCTACCGAATCAGGAACTTCATTTTAAAAATGTAAGATGCATTGAGTGCCATACCCAGGTTGTTGATTCACTGGCTGTTTCACACAACATTCTCCCCAAGGAAAAAGCGTTGAAAAATTGTGTCGATTGCCATTCAAAAAATTCAATGCTGATGGCATCGCTGTATAAATATAAAAATCTTCAGAGCCGGGCACAAGAAGGCAAGCTAAATACCATTATTTCGAATAAATCGTATGTTATTGGTGCTTATCAGAATGTATGGCTCAATAACATCAGCATTCTTATCTTTATAATGACTCTTGCAGGAGTTTGTATTCACTTGATTTTTAGAATCATAAAAAAATAAATTCATGACTGCTGAAAATAAACTCTATTTTTATCCCATCTGGTTAAGAATTTGGCATGGAATTAATGCACTGGGAATTTTGATTTTAATTTATACCGGAATCAATATGCAATATTCCAACCCTGGTTTTAAATTAATGAATTTTGAATTAGCTGTTAATCTTCACAATATTGCAGGAATTCTGATTTCTCTGAATTATTTGGTGTTTTTCTTAGGCAACAGATTCACTGTCAATAAAAAGTATTACCGGATCAAGATCAAAGGATTATCTCAACGACTGATGTTGCAACTTGAATATTACGCTTTTGGATTATTTAAAAATCAGAAACCGCCATTCCCTTTATCAGAAAAACGCAAGTTTAATCCGATGCAAAAGGTTTCCTATTTGATTGTGATGTATTTGTTTGTTCCTGGGCTAATCGTAACCGGCTTGGGTCTTTTATTCCCCGAAACAATTATAACAGAGGTATATACTATTAGCGGCATATTTCTGACAGCAATATTTCATGCCAGTCTGGGATTTTTGGTTTCCATCTTTCTGATCGTTCATTTATACGTTGCTTCGATCGGAAAACATCCTTTAAATAACTTTAAAAGTATTTTCACCGGTTATCACGACATGGACGGTCATTGATTACAGCAAGTCAATAAAACAGATAAGATATAGTAGAAAAGGCATTAAGAATAATCATTTTAAATAAGGTCGGGATTATAATATTTTTTCAATTGTTCGTATATTCGTAAAGTAAAATTAATTCAAAAGGAGGTAGCTATGTTAACTAAATTTTTCTCATTGGTATTATTGTGCGGCTTGTTTCTATATGGAACTCCGGCAAGTGCGCTGTCTAAAGAATATGTTGGAGTTTTAAAATGTAAAATGTGTCACAACAAGCCTGCAACAGGTGCGCAGTACACGAAATGGGCTGCAAGTCCTCACGCTAAAGCTTTTCAGTCATTGAAAGGTGATGAGGCTAAGAATCCAAAGTGCCTGAAATGTCACGCAACTGCTTTTGGCCTTGAATTAAGTGACACGCAATCCATTACTATGGAAGAAGGAGTATCTTGCGAATCATGTCATGGTGCAGGAAGCGCTTACAAGTCCGCAGGAATCATGAAAGATCAAGCTAAATCAATTGCTGCCGGATTAGTTCTGCCTGACGAAAAACTCTGCAAGAAGTGCCACAATCCAGAAAGCCCAAATTACAAAACGTTTGATTACAAAACGTATTCTGCAAAGATTGCTCATCCAAATCCAGCCAAAGAGAAATAAGCTTCACGCTGAAAAGATCGTTATAGCGAAAAAGCTCCATTGTTCAGTTGAACAATGGAGCTTTTTGTTTCTAAATGATATCTGCAAACAATCATCCGGGGAATGACCGGGTTGCGCGATTTGTAAGCGCGGTGTAAAAGGCAAAAGGCGATTGAAAATCGCCCCACCCGGTTTCTAAACCAAATATCCAATCTGAATACAAACACCCGGTAAAACAATTTATATTCTATATTAAGTGCAAAGCGCCCTAATATAGAATATAAATCATTGATTATTATTTATATCCAAACAACATCGAATAGATAATAAAACCTACCAGAATTAGTCCAAAACCTACGAAGAAAAAGCCTAGCGTTCTGATCGTGGTATAATACCAGCTTTGAGATTCTTTTTTTACCATCACTTTCTTAAGACGTCCAGACTCTTTAAGCTCCTGATATTCACGTGGTCTGTCGTTTTTAAACTCTTCCAGCGGAACAAGTCCGGTAAAAATAACTGTATCCATAGGGAAAGCATCCGGACGAAGATGGGTATTGAAAAAATGAACTGTGAAGATAAATCCGACTGCCAGCAAGGCTTCATCACTGTGAATAATCTGCGCCACATTAATCAGCCAGCCAGGGAATATTTTGGTAAATATTTCAGGGAACCAAAGTATCAAACCTGAAAATCCGATGACCGCAATACCCCAGAATACTGCCATATAATCGAATTTTTCCCAATACGTCCATCTTCCATAATTTGGCTTTGGTCCTTTGCCGACGAACCACTTGATAGTTGCACCCAGGTCCCGAAGGTCCTGCATATTAAACATCAGCGAATTCTTGCCGAATATAAATCGTGATAATGGAGTACGATTCTTAATCTTGGTCGTGATCAATGAAAATAAGTGAAAGGAAAAATAACCAAAAGTTAGAAATGCACCGAACCGGTGAATCACCCCGGCAATTCGTGGCCCACCCAATAAATCGGCAAGATAACTGGCCCAGGTCATATTCGAGAATTTAAGAATCATTCCTGTTAAGGCGAGCATCAGAAAGCTGAGGATCACAAAAATATGTGTTAATCGCTGACTTCTCGAAAACCTTCTGATAAAATATTTATCAGCAATCGATTCCCGATGTTTCTTCCGCTCTCTCAAGCTTTTAATTGATCGTGGAAACCACATAATCAAGTGGATTCCAAAGAACAGAAATACTCCAATAAGCAAACTTGTCATAGCCCAGAAAGTATAATACAGGGCTCCGTATTTTTCTTTATTATGATGAGTAGCGTGCGTTAAATATCCGGTAAACCTCGTGTTCGCATCGGCGTGGCATTTCTTGCAGGTTGTAACAATATTTGCATTTCCGATGGATGATTTAGGATTCGTCACATTAAAAATTGAGTGAGATCCATGGCAATCGGAACATTTAGCAGCCTTTGCATCTCCCAATGAATGTTTCTTTCCGTGAGAAGTAAGGAGGTAGGTTTTGGCTGTTTCTTCATGACAAGTACCACACTGATGGGTTACTTCATTCATAAACTGATCGGCACCGGTGCTGCTTATCTTATGTGAGGTATGGCAATTGACGCAAGTGGGATATTTCTTCTTTCCATCATCCTGAGAAATTCTGTGATCACTTTTAATGTACTCATCGTATATTCCCTTGTGACAGGTGGCACATGTTGAGGGAATATTTTTGGAATAAATTGTAGAGCGCTCATCTGTTTCCTTTAAGATATTATGAGTGGAGTGACAATCGGTGCACACTGCCGTAATTGTTAATCCCTTTTCTGTCAAACCTTTACCATGAGCACTTGATGCATAATCAACCAAGGTATTCACCTGATGAAGATCAGCCGATTTATTTGCTTTCCCTTTGTCGCGATGACACTGCCCGCAAAGTTTCGGTATATTCGCACGATATGAAGGTGCAGTATCGTCATACCTCGATTTTGCTTTATGCGTCCCATGACAGTCAGTGCAGTAAGGGGCATTTTTATCTTTCCTGTCGTAAGCCTGGCCATGGCCGCTAGATGCATATAAGGAAGAAACCTCGGCATGACATGCAGAGCAGTCAACCTTTCCTGAGGTCTCACATGGCCGGGCCTTATTGGAAGAGACATCGGAATGGCATTTTACACATGCAATATTTTTATGTACCGAATTTCCCAGATCAGCCTTATTTACCTTCATTGAAACCAAAGAATCACCAACCTGTTTTTGTGCAGTTGATTGCTCATGACATTTAATACACTCGCGGTCTGAGATATTGGATACAATATTTTGGGTAGTAACACGGTGAGGGATATGACACGAGGTACAGGCAGGAATGGATCCGGGTTTCTCCTCCCATAACGCTCCTTTAATAATCTTGGTATGAACTACTTCAATCTTGGTATGACAGGTCATACAGGTTTTGGCAATATTATTAACTGAAATCGACGAATTTGGACTCGTGTGAGGGAGAATCAAATGATTCCCATGACAGTCATTACAAGTTGCTGAAACAATCAGTCCCTTTTTAAACAAACCAATGCCATGAGCATCTGAACTGTAGTTCTCAAGAATGTTATGTTCTGAAATATTATATATCCTTGCAACCGGAGCACCTTCCCTGTGACATTTACCACATAATACGGGAATACTCATTTTATAGGTTCGGGATGAAGGATTGGTTTTCGTTAAAATATCATGAGTTCCATGACACTCTTTACAGTCGGGCGCATAAAGCGATTTAAGTCTTTTGGCTTGTCCGTGAACCCCGGCATCAAATAACTTAGCTGGCTCTGCATGGCATTTGCTACAACTAACCGGCTTAAGTCCTTCAGGATGAGGAAATTCTTTAACTTCAGCATCTTCATGACAACCTACGCACGTTAAATCCTTATGGACTGAATTGCCCAGCGTCTTAGCTGTTACATAAAGCGATAATTTTTTGCCGTTTTTCTCAACAGATAAACTTGCATCATTGTGACATGCCAGACAATCATCATCTGTCTGAGCGAAAACCGCGAGATGACTGCCAAAAATAAAAATGAGAATCAAAATCGGGATGACCCCAAGATGTTTGAGCTTCTGTATTGTGGACATATTTAATTATATTATGGAAGTGATAGTTAATATTATTTGAATTCTACTCTTTTAAAAGTTCGAAAATATCCTGACAATCATTTAATTTGCATATGCAGGAGTGAAAACACAGCAAGCACACAATCATCTAATGCATAAGCATTTAGAGAAATAATCATCAGTATTGGAATTGCAATCAAACTTAGTACTTAATTTTTCATTTTCAAAATTCACGTCATAGCATAGCCCTGGACAGTTCCAGATTAATTTAGTCATCAAAAACAAAATATGGTCCATCAATATCGATCATATAATACTGTATTTCTGAATATTAACAGGTGAATTACAAAAATTATCAAGTAGATATTCTCACACTTAAAACATTTAATCTGAAAGATTTTGAGAGTATTAACACCTAATTTTAATTTATATCAATGGATTAACTGACTTATGTCAATAGTAATAAACATGTATATACGAAAATCGTGTCTACTTTTGAGCTTTGAAAAGATCTTGCATAAAACATTACTCAAATAAAATGTTTTTCGTCATGTTTAAGGTGATAATTTGGCATGTAGTTTGATTTGTTTAATTCGATACAAAAGATCGGTATAAATAGTTTTAATCTAATAATTTGTATTATGAAAAATCTAAGTGTTTTATTTAAAAGTGCAACAATTGTTTTTTCCTTCATTGCACTTTTTGCGTTTGTTGTTCCGCAGGATCAAAAATCTGGTGGAGCATGGGAAATTCCGGCAAAATACAAAGCCATGAAAAACCCTGCTAAAGGTGATGCAGCGTCTGCAACGGTTGGTAAGAATCTCTATACTAAACATTGTAAAGCTTGTCATGGTGGTATGGGATTAGGCGACGGCCCGAAGGCTTCAGCAATGAAAACGAAGATCAGTTCGTTCAAAGACGCTAAATTTCAGGCACAAACAGATGGTGAAATCTATTTTCAAACCTATGTTGGACGTGATGAGATGAAGCCTTTTGACAAACTTGTTAAAGAGGAAGAAGATCGTTGGGCAATTGTTAATTTTGTCCGAACCCTCAAATAAGAAGTTAAAAAAGTAAGTGCTGTAACCAAAGGGGTTTAGCACTTACTTTAAATTATTACAATATCATACTCGTTCGCACAATACTCATTATATAATATACGGTTAGGATTCTTCCTTCCCGATCATACCTTTTAGAGCTCATCCTTTTCAAATCCAGACATATGCACTTACCAAAATCAACAAAAAATCTTATAACCATAGCCGGATCGACAATAGCAATTGTTAGCTTATTGATTATAATATTACTGTTCGTTATTTCATCCCTCCTCGATTCCGCTAATTCGTATTTGGGAATTTTCATCTATATGGTGCTTCCCACTTTGATGTTTTTTGGTCTGATGCTGATTCCAATTGGGATGATAAGAGCCAAAAGACAAGAAAAGTCAAGAATGGAAGGATCCAAAGATTATCCATTGTGGGATTTCAATAAACCATCAACAAGAAATGCAGCTGCTATTTTTCTGGTAGGAACAATTTGTCTGGCAATTCTGTCATCCATCGGTAGTTTTCAGGCGTTTCATATTACAGAGTCCAATGAGTTCTGCGGAAAACTTTGTCACTTTGTAATGAAACCGGAATATACTGCCTATCAAAACTCTCCTCACGCAAGAGTAAACTGTGTTGAATGTCATGTTGGATCAGGAGCCGGCTGGTATGTCCGTAGTAAATTGACTGGTCTATACCAGGTTTACGCGGTTATTACCAATCAAATACCTCATCCAATTGCTTCACCGATCGATAATCTTCGTCCTGCAATGGAGACTTGTGAGCACTGTCACTGGCCACAGAAATTCTATGACCGTAAACAAAAGAATAAAATATCATACCTGGCTGACGAGACTACCTCAGCCTGGAACATCCACCTTCAGATGAAAACCAGTGCCAGCAATAGTGCCCAAGGCAATGCACAGGGTATCCATTGGCACATTAACCCTGATGTAAAAATTGAATACGTCGCCTCTGCTGTTAACAAGGAAAAAATTCCATGGGTAAAATATACCAACCTCAAAACAAAAGAAGTTACCATCTATGAAGATTCAGCAGATAAACTGACTGCAGCACAGCGCGATTCACTGCCAACGCGCAAAATGGATTGTATTGATTGTCATAACAGGCCTTCTCACAACTACAGGGCGCCTCAAAATTTCATTGATGAACTGATTACTGCCGGTAAAATTCCACGTACGCTGCCTGACGTTAAAATGATGGCTATGAATATACTTAACCAGAACTATTCCACCACAGATAGTGCTATGATTGCTATTAAAAAACAGGTCAACGAATATTATACTTCAATGTATCCTAAGTTGGTTGAACCTAAGAAAAAGGATATTGAACAAATAATTGCGGGAATGCAGGAAGGATACAGTCAGAATATTTTTCCGGAGATGGGCGTAAAATGGACTGCCTATCCCAATCATATCGGACATTTGGAAACAAATGGTTGCGACCGCTGTCATAACGACCGTCATAAATCAGAGAGTGGAAGGGTGATATCCCGTGATTGTAATTTATGTCATGATATTGTTGCTCAGGGTACTGATTCGGCCATGCAGGTTTCAAGTTCTTTTAAACCTCTCGAATTCAAGCATCCCGTAGATATTAATGACGAATGGAAAAAAACATTGTGTTCAGAATGTCACGCTAAATTGTACTAAATAATATTCGAATCGGGTTGTCCTGCACAAATATTATTTTCAGCCTTTCAGTCTAACTGGAAGGCTGTTTATTTTTATGTAGGGAGAGGAATTAGACTATTAGGCTACTAGACTATTAGGATTTCCAAATTTTCAAATTGCCGGATTTTCAAATACTCTTCTTCATTCTTTCTTTGGCAATTCATTAACTTTGCATTTGATCAATACAATAATGAACAATCTCAAATCATTTCTAAACTTGCTAAAACAATTGTAGTATGAAAACGCTCAAAGGACTAATCTATTTCATCCTGATTACTTTACAACTATTTGCAACTGCAAAAGCGCAGCCTGCAACTCCTCCTGCTCCGGTCTTCCCAGTTCCAACCGACCGGCAGCTGGCATGGCACGAAATGGAGCAATACGCTTTTATTCACTTTACTACCAACACCTTCACCGGAAAAGAGTGGGGCTTCGGGGATGAAAACCCTGACGTATTTAATCCATCAGAAATGGATGTCAATCAATGGGTAAAAACAGTTAAAGCTGCCGGATTAAAAGCTATTGTACTGACATGCAAGCACCATGACGGATTTTGTTTGTGGCCAAGTCAATACACAGATCACTCGGTCAAAAGCAGCAAATGGAAAAATGGAAAAGGGAATGTCGTAAAAGAAGTTGCCGATGCATGCCATAAAAACGGATTAAAATTCGGAATTTACCTGTCACCATGGGACCGGAATCGCAAAGATTATGGTTCTCCCTCTTATGTTGAATATTACAGAAGTCAACTTCGGGAGCTATTCTCTGCCTATGGCCCGGTCTTTGAAATGTGGTTTGATGGTGCAAACGGAGGCGATGGATATTATGGCGGTGCAAGAGAGAAGCGAAAAATCAATGCCGCAACTTATTACAACTGGCCCACAACATTGGATATGGTGCGAAAAATAGAGCCCAATATTATGTTTTTTAGTGATGCAGGCCCTGATACCAGATGGTGCGGTAACGAAAGAGGTTTTGCAGGCGAAACGAACTGGGGAAATATCGGTGCTGATTCCCTTTATGCAGGAAAAAGCGGAATTGAAAAGCTATTAAATTCCGGCGAAGAAAATGGGTCCAGCTATATTCCGGCTGAAGTAGACGTTTCTATACGTCCGGGGTGGTTTTACCATGCCGAAGAAGATGCTAAAGTAAAAACACCTGAAAAACTTTTTGAGATTTACCTCTCCTCAGTTGGAAGAGGGTCAAATCTGATCCTCAATGTACCACCCGACCGACGTGGCCTGTTTCATGAAAATGATGTAAAAGCGCTGCTGGGATGGAGAAAAATGATAGATGAAGCATTTAAAACCAATCTTGCTCTTAAATCCACTGTTAAATCCGACAGCTATAGAGGAAATTCAAAACAATACCGAGCCTCAAACGTTATTGATGGAAATAAAGAAACTTATTGGGCAACCGACGACAAAATAACGTCAGGTAGTCTGGTTATAAATCTCAAATCAAAAAAAACAGTAAAATTTATCCTCTTGCAGGAATATATCAAACTGGGACAAAGAGTTAAGAATTTCACGATTTCCATCTGGAAAAACAATCAATGGGAAGAAGTCACCCAAGGTACCACTATTGGATACAAAAGGATCCTGAAGATCGTTCCTTGCGAAACGGATAAAATTAAAATTGCGATTACCGGATCAAAGGCCTCGCCACTGATTTCAAACATCGAAGTTTATTAGTTAATTTTGCCTGCGAAATATCGTAATTGGGTTTTGAAAAATGCAAACTAATAATATATAATATGGCAGAAGAAAAAAAAGAAAGATGGACAACATACCTGGCAATCTCTACAGTAATAATAGTTGTATGTGCCACGCTCTCCACATTTAAAGGAGGCGGCTATAGTACGCGATCGCTGATGAATCAAACAAGCGCTTCAGACCAATGGGCGTTCTATCAGTCGAAAAGTCTCAAGAGTCTGATCTTCGAGATGCAAAAAGAAAATCTCCAGCTGCAGTTGGAATTAGCCACCAAATCAAATTCAGCCAAGGACGTAATACCTGAGTATAACGACAAATTAGCATCCTGTATTAAAAAGATTCATCAGTATGATTTGGAAAAAGAAGAAATAACCAAGGTCGCCAAAAAATTTGAAGCCGACAGGGATGAATGCAAATTACATGGTTCGGCCTTCGGAATTGCAGTCATCTTTCTGCAAATCTCAATCCTTCTATCCTCTATTTCAGCTTTGACCAAGAAAAAAATTGTTTGGTTCCTAAGCATTTTAGTTGGAATAGTTGGAATATTCTATTTTATGGACGGGTTTTTTCTATTTATAAAATAGCATTGAACGCTAAAATCACCTCATGATTTGAAGAAATATTATTCAACTTATTTGGTATTTGCAATAAATATTTAAAGAAAAATGAATAATAATTATAAAATCCTTTGAAATTCATCATTTTGAATTATATTTGTCAGGATTAAAAATTAATAAAATGCAATCAGGTAAAGTAAAATTTTTCAATGAATCCAAAGGTTTTGGATTTATCAAAGACAATGACTCAGAAAAAGAGTATTTCGTACATGTAACTGGTCTTATCGACAAAGTTAGAGAGAATGATGATGTTACCTTCGATGTAACCGAAGGAAGAAAAGGATTGAATGCGGTAAATGTAAAACTAGCATAGTTTTTACAAACTAAATCAAGCTATTGAAAAAAGAGCCTTACCGTAAATGTGAGGCTCTTTTTTGTTTATAATAAAGAAATTAATAAATATTTACTTAATTGATTTATAGACATTTGCAATATATGAGTATTAAATAATAGCGAAAATGAATTTCCCCGCTGCAATAAAATGGACGGTATCAAAACGCATACTCCTTCTCGAGGCGGCTTTGGTATGGACCTTTGCAGGTGGAATGTTATTATTCAGAGGAAGCTCAATGCTCGAAGCTTCATCAGGCTTTTCTTTGTTAAATGCAGTTACTTGTTTATGTTGTGGATTAATGTTTTTTGTAGTGGTCTTTTCAAAAATTTCACGTAAACACATTTACAGGATTACAAATCTAATCGGAGATGAACATCGTTTTTATGAATTTTTTAATTCTAAAAGTTACCTTATGATGATTGGCATGATTACAATGGGTATATTTTTTCGCAAAACTTTAATCGTCCCATTGCCGTCACTTTCACTTGCCTATATCACAATGGGTATACCACTTTTGCTGTCGTCATTCCGCTTTTATCACAGTTGGTATTTTTTCTTGACGACGATCGACAGTTCAATCATCTAAAATAAGACAAACGGCGATCCCCAAAAAGGGAGAACAACTAAAAACGCAAAGTCTGCAAAGGACTCAAAAAGAGCTTACTAAGACTTAATTTCCCTATTTCAAATCTCGTATTCTATCCAACCGCTTCGCATACTTTGCGTTTAAAGAAGGCTCCTGAGCCTTACCAAGCCTCAAATCACATGATATCAATTCTTTTTACAGGTTTTGGCTTTACCTCCTCTTTCTTTGGAAGGGTGATCAACAAAATTCCATCTGTGTATTTGGAATTGAACTGTTTGTGTCCGAAAAATTCGAGCTTTTCCAATCCATCAGGTCTCTTGAAAAAAATTTGTCAAAAAAAGATGGAACTGTAGGAAAAAATCTGTCTGATGTTCTTAACAGTGTCATAACTTAGTCCTCCATTCATTAATTGTTAAACTTTAAGTGAAAAATTCAAACCTCCTTTTGAGGTCATCATTAATTCAGCAACATAAATGCCAAAACCCAGATTGCTTACAACAAAATTTTATATTACTGGTAATCTGAATATTAAAAATGTCAAACAGTATTATAAAGGTATAACTATTGACAAATTAGCAGAATATTGGAATGTCAAATTTTCATAAAAGCAAAATTGTTATGCAATTATGTCAGATCTAATTCTTCCGTCTGGAAATAAAGATTCCCGGAAAAACAGGTTGAATCTCATTTTTGGAAATATAAGGGTTGACCAACTAAAAAAAATTAAAATATTCTGATGTTGGCTAAAATATTGTATTTTTGAATGAGCAACAGAAGTTGTCGATTCATTTAAATTTAAAAAAAGTACCATGTTACCCAAATTCCTTTTAGCAGACAATTCTCAGGTTTTACCCGACAAGATTTTTGTAGTCCATAACGAACAACCACGATTTATCGTTGGCTGCGATGTTGAAGGATTCACAATTGATCAGGAAATTCATTGGATTGACGATGAACCGGCAAGTGAAGAGTTGAAAAAGGAATTACTCGAGCAAGCTGAAGAGTTTATGGATCTTGAGCTGGAGTACGAAGAGGAGCTTTATTTGCTTGAAAATGAAGAAGATTCGGATGAAGAAAACCGTAAACTTAAATAAACTGTAATGGAACTTAATTCACCCAAACGACTCACTCGCAGTCGTAACGATAGAATGCTTGCAGGAATTTGCGGTGGAATTGCCAATTATTTGATTGTCGATCCCACTATCGTAAGGCTTATTTTTGCTTTGGCTACGTTTTTTACTGTCGTGTTTCCAGGCGTCCTTATTTATCTGATTATGTGGATCGTGGTTCCGAAAGAGCAATATTAGCCGTTTAAAATTCCGCATACCGAAATCATTTCAGACCGGCACATTGCTTGCGTGCCGGACGGGTTTTTCTGTTTTCAACTGACCACTAAAAATATTTTTTTATTTAATTGTAAAAACTGATCATGAAAAGAAGAAGCTTTATTCAAACATCTGCAACTGCTGCTATGCTTGCAGGATTCTCCAACATAGCCTTCAGTAAAAATCTTGACGATGTTAAACCGTCGAATTCGGCAAAATTCAAACTAAAATACGCACCCGGATTAGGAAGTTTTTCCCAGTCAGCAGGAAAAGATCCGGTTGATGTGATCAAATTCTGTTCAGATCAGGGTTTTACAGCTATGTTCGATAACGGATTTCCCGGACGCAAAATTGAAGATCAGGAAAGAATAGTTGCTGAACTTACGCGTCAGAATATGGACATGGGTCCTTTTGTTCTTTACGCCGACTTCAAAGTCGAATCAATGGTTATTAAAGATGCTGATATCAGAGAGATGCTGATTAAAAAAGTAAATGAGGGGGTTGAACTATTCAAAAGAACTGGTCTAAAGTACGCTTTGATGGTGCCGGGTCGTTATAATGAGAGGATGGCATGGGATTATCAGACCGCTAATGTAATTGATATGATGCGGGAGCTGAGCGATATCGCAGAAAAAGGAGGACTGACAATCGTTCTTGAGCCATTGAATAAACGTGACCATCCAGGACTTTTCCTTTCCGGAATTCCGCAAGCCTATGCAATCTGCAGAGCAGTGAACAGCCCATCCTGTAAAATCGTCGATGATATGTACCATCAGCAAATTACAGAAGGAAATATCATTCCCAATATCGACGCCGCGTGGCCGGAAATTGCCGCATTTCATCTTGGCGACAATCCGGGCCGGAAGGAGCCGGGAACCGGAGAAATTAACTTTCAAACTATTTTCAAACACATTTCTGAAAAAGGATATAATGGAGTTTTGTGTATGGAACATGGAAACAGCATTGCAGGAAAAGAGGGTGAACTTGCACTGATTGAGGCTTATCGTAAAGTTGATAATTTCTAATTCAAAGCTAACGTCACGCATTTTTTCGGATCAGTAACTTAAAAACCTCGATTCTCAAATGAAAAATTCAATTTTAATTATTCTTGCACTCTTTTTGTCATTAACAGCATACTCGCAAAAAGATTACCAGCCTGCTCCGGAAAATCTTGCAGCCCGCGAATGGTTTCAGGATTCCAAATTCGGACTTTTTATTCACTGGGGCGTTTATTCTACCCTGGCTAATGGAGAATGGGTCATGAATCAGCAACAGCTAGATAAGCCCACCTATGAAAAACTCCCGGCTTTCTTTAATCCCGTAAGTTTTAATGCTGCAGAATGGGTGAAAATGGTAAAAGATGCCGGAATGAAATACATCACCATTACCAGTAAGCATCACGATGGTTTCGCAATGTGGGCAACGAAACTCTCCACCTGGAATATTGTCGATAGAACACCTTATGGCAAGGATGTATTAAAACAACTTGCTGATGAATGTCACAAACAAGGGGTTAAATTATTCTTTTACCACTCTCACCTTGACTGGTATCAGGAAAATTACTATCCCCGCGGAGGTACCGGTGGCTCATCAGGTCGCCCAAATAAAGGAGATTGGAATGCTTATCTCGATTATATGGATGGACAGCTTACCGAGCTTTTGACTAACTACGGAGATATTGCCGGAATCTGGTTTGATGGATGGTGGGATAAAAAAGATGCGGATTGGCGTCTTGACAAAACGTACAGTTTGATTCATAAACTTCAGCCGGCAGCCATGGTGGGGAATAATCATCATCAGGCACCTAAGCCGGGAGAAGACTTTCAAATGTTCGAGAAAGATCTGCCTGGTAAAAACACTACAGGATTCAGCGAAGAATCACGGGTTGGAACACTGCCACTTGAAACCTGCGAAACAATGAACGGAGCCTGGGGATTTAACATTAAAGATAAAAATTATAAAAGCACGACCCAACTGGTTCAATACCTTGTCAAAGCAGCTGGATCAAATGCAAATTTCCTGCTAAATGTAGGCCCGATGCCAAATGGGAAAATTCAGCCCGAATTTATCAAAACCCTGGGCGAAATGGGTGAATGGATGAAAAAATACGGAGAAACAGTGTATGGCACACGCGGCGGACCGGTAAATCCTCACCCATGGGGCGTTACGACCATAAAAGGGAATAAAGTTTTTGTCCATTTATTGGGAGAATCAGATGAAAATCTTCTGATCAATGACTTTGGCAAAAAAATTAAAAAATCTTACCTGTTTGATGATCAATCACCTGTAGCTTTTAAGCAAACCGAATTTGGAATCAACATTAAAGTCGCTGCTGCAAAAAGAAAACCAATTGATACGATTGTTGTTCTCGAATTTTAAACCCTCAAGATTCCTAAACCCTCAAGGTTTTTAAAACCTTGAGGGTTTTTAAAATTTGAGGGTTGTTTTAAAATTTGAGGGTTTAAAAATTTGGAAAACCACTACGGTTTATTTTTAAGCAGCACATCATTAATCATCTTCTCAAATTGAATAATAATTTCTTCGGGGGATCTGGCAACTCCGCTGGTCATAGTCGGATTACCCGTTTGAGGAACCCATAAGAAGGCAGGTATTCCGCTGATTCCAAAAACAGTCGATAATTCGCGCTCCTGATCAGTATTGACTTTGTAAACAGTGATTTTCCCTTTGTATTTCTTAGCCAGTTCCTCAAGTGCGGGAGAGGCAAGCCGGCAAGGGCCACACCAGTCGGCATAAAAATCCACGATACACGGCAATTTACCCTCAAACTTCCATTCTTTCGGATTTTTTTCATAATCCATAATTTGCGCCTTGAACTGAACCCTGTCTATTTTAATAACTTCAACATCTGCAGCAAATACAGGCATTACAGCATTCGTTATAAATATAACCAGGAGTATTATTGAAAACAAAACAGGATATTTCATATTTCTAAAATTAAATTTCACATCTTACAATAATCATTCAAACATATATACTTTTCTGCATATATTGCAAAAGTAAACGATATGAAGTATAAATTGTATTTTTATAGAAATAACAAATTTTGGAAATGAAGCGCAAAAGAAAACTAAAAAAAGTTGATCTCCACAAGTTTGTTGCAAAAACAGCACAAAGAGGAAGTATTCCGGGAACCATAGAATATATTGGCAAAACGCGTGAGGAGGATGTCAAAATAGAAGTATTGGAATATAACGAGTCAACTATTATTGATTCCCGTAAAATTACTTCGCTCGATCAATTAAGTGAAAACAGTGATAGCCTATCTGTTAAATGGATAAAAGTAACAGGAGTTCACAACGCTGAAATATTAAGTGAGATCGGGAATCGCTTCAATATTATATCTCTTGATCTTGAGGATATTGCCAATACGACACAACGACCCCGAATTGAAGAGCGTGAGAACTATATTTTTCTTGTTTTCAAAGTTCTGCAACTCGAACCTGAAACGCATGAAGTAATTATTGAACAGGTAAGTATCGTTCTCGGTAAAAACTATCTGATTTCGTTTCACGAAACAGAACCTCAGGTTTTTGAAACGTTACATACCCGGATCATAACCGGCAAGGGACGTGTTCGAAAGATGAAAAGCGATTATCTGGCTTTCACCATTATTGATATTATTATCGATCAGTATTTCACGTTAATCGAGGATATTGGCGATAGTATTGAGGAGACTGAAGAAGAACTTATCACATCACCGGGTCAAGGAATTCAGGAGGCGATTTACAAGCTAAAACGAAGGCTTAGCTACGTTAAAAAGACCATCTGGCCCACAAGGGAAGTGCTCAATCAGCTCACAAAAACTGACAATCTCATCGTTAACGACGAGACAAGAATCTATTTTCGGAATAGCTATGACCATACTATTCAAATTATTGAAACAATCGAAAGTTTACGTGATCTTGCATCCGGGATGATGGATCTTTATCTCTCTACTGTGAGTTACAAAATGAATGAAATTATGAAAGTGCTTACCATTTTCTCTGCAATTTTCATTCCACTCACTTTTTTTGCCGGGGTTTATGGCATGAATTTCAAATACTTACCAGAGTTAGAATTAAAAGAAGGATATTTTATTTTTTGGGGAGTGATGCTTACAATCACAATCATCATGCTAATTTTCTTCAGGCGTAGAAAATGGCTTTAGCACAATATATCATTAAATAAAAACATTCGGTTATCTTTGAAATTAAAATCAAATATTCATCCATGAGCAAACCTATTGTAACCGCAATAGCATCCTTCGGAATGTCGGGTGTTGTTTTTCAAGGTCCATCCTTAAAAATTTATCCGCAAAAATATAAGATTCATAAAATTTTCGAGCGCACAAAAAATGTCTCTGCGCTAAGATATCCTGAAGCTACGATTGTCCGCACCTACGAAGAGATCCTGAATGATCCTGAAATTGAGCTTGTGATCGTCAATACGCCGGACTTTCTCCATTTCAGCATGGCAAAGCAGGCTATCGAAGCCGGGAAGCATGTGATGGTAGAGAAACCATTTACCAAAAACAGCGATGATGCCAGAACTTTGATCTCTCTGGCAAAGCATAAAGGGGTGATCCTGACCGTCTATCAAAGCAAGCGGCTGGATAATGGGTTTCAGACTTTGAAAAAGATACTGGAAGAGAAACTTCTCGGCAGAATAGTCGAATTCGAAGCACATTACGACAGGTATCGAAATTATATTCAGGAGGGATCATGGAAAGAAGATGGAGATGAACGGACAGGTGTTCTGTTCAATCTTGGTTCACACATTGTAGATCAAACACTTGTATTGTTTGGTTTGCCTCATGCAGTAACGGCACACCTCAATGTGCTGCGAACCGGCGGCCGAACCACAGACAATTTTGATATCAGGCTCCATTACGACAAGTTTAACGCCATTCTGCGCAGCTCCTACCTGGTGCGTGAAATAGGCCCGCAGTACATCGTCCATGGAACAGAAGGCTCTTTTGTTAAAATGGGGACTGATCCACAGGAGGAGCTATTGAAATTACATCACCTTCCGGACGAACCGCACTGGGGTGAAGATCAGCCGGGTGACTGGGGTGTGCTCAACACGACGGTCAACGGACTTCATTTTCACGGGAAAATAGAGACCATTCCGGGAGACCTGGCTGCCTTTTTTGTGAAATTGCATGGTACTATCCGGGAAGGGAAGCCACTTTTTGTTAAACCGGAGGAGGCACTCACTACCATCCGCATTCTTGAGGCCTGCCTTGAAAGTAACCGGTTAAAAAAGACGGTTGAGTTTAACGCAGAATAGAATGGCCGGGGGTAATTAAGTAATTATAAATTAATGATTTTCAGGACTTTATTGAAATAGCAAACCAATAGTAAATCATTCCGATTACTGATACCCTGAGTCCTTAAAAATTCTTTTTTTGCCACATTGCCAAAGAAATTATACTTGAATAAAAAAATCCGGAAACCAATTCCGGATTTTTTTATAACTATCAATGAGATTCCAATTAGTCTATTCCCCCAGTTTCTTATACCTGATCCGGTGTGGTGCGCTATCGCCAAGCCGTTTTTTCTTGTTCTCTTCATATTCTGAATAGCTCCCTTCAAAGTAATAAACCTGTGAATTTCCTTCGAAGGCAAGGATATGGGTTGCTACGCGATCCAAAAACCAGCGGTCGTGTGAGATGACTACCGCACAACCGGCAAAACTGTCGAGCCCCTCTTCAAGAGCCCGTAAGGTATTTACGTCGATATCGTTGGTTGGTTCATCCAGCAGCAGCACATTTGCTTCCGATTTTAAGGTCAAAGCCAGGTGAAGCCGGTTCCGTTCTCCACCCGAAAGGACACCGCATTTCTTCTCCTGATCGGCGCCACTGAAATTGAAGCGCGAAACATATGCCCTGGCATTGAGCATTCGTCCGCCAACCATTACCTCATCAGTTCCGCCAGACAGGACCTGATAGACTGTTTTATCATTTACGATTGCTTCGTGTCCCTGATCGGCATAGCCAATTTTGACGGTCTCTCCTACTGAGAAGCTTCCGGAGTCAATCTTTTCCAGACCTAAAATCATCCTGAACAGCGTTGTCTTTCCAGCTCCGTTGGGACCAATAACTCCAACAATCCCGTTAGGTGGCAAAACAAATTCAAGACCTTCAAACAGCAGTCTGTCTCCAAAGGCTTTAGAAACACCATGTGCCTCAATCACCTTGTCGCCCAGACGAGGTCCGTTAGGGATAAAAAGTTCAAGCTTATCTTCTTTTTGTTTCACATCTTCATTCAAGAGCTTTTCGTATGCTCCGAGCCTTGCTTTCGATTTAGCCTGTCGTGCTTTTGGGCTCATCTTCACCCATTCAAGCTCCCGTTCAAGCGTCTTACGTCTTTTTGAGACCCCTTTCTCCTCCATTTCGAGTCGTTTTGACTTCTGCTCGAGCCAGCTGGAATAGTTTCCTTTCCAGGGAATACCTTCGCCACGGTCGAGTTCAAGAATCCATCCTGCTACATTATCGAGGAAGTAACGGTCGTGTGTGATACAGATAACCGTCCCTTTATACTGCTGAAGATGAAGCTCAAGCCACTCCACCGATTCTGCATCGAGGTGATTGGTTGGCTCATCAAGAAGCAGGATATCCGGCTGTTTTAACAATAACCGGCATAATGCAACTCTGCGGCGCTCACCACCTGATAAAACATTGACAGGCACATCACCGTCAGGGCAGCGCAACGCGTCCATTGCACGTTCGAGTTTATTATTAAGATTCCATGCATCGGTAGCATCAATTTTTTCCTGAAGCACAGCCTGCCTGTCCATCAGTTTATCCATGACATCAGGATTCTCATAGACTTCGGGTAAACCGAACTTCTGGTTGATTTCCTCATATTCATCAAGAATGTCGACAATTTCCTGAGCTCCTTCCTGAACAATCCCCATCACCGTTTTCGTTTCATCGAGCAATGGTTCCTGCGACAAATGGCCAACCGTGTAACCAGGAGAAAAAGCCAATTCGCCGTTAAAGTCTTTTTCCAGACCGGCAATTATTTTAAGAAGGGTCGATTTACCTGATCCGTTCAAACCGATGATGCCAATTTTGGCACCAAGATAAAACGAAAGAGAAATATCCTTAATGACCATCTTTTGAGGTGGATAAGTCTTGCTCACCTTATACATTGAAAATATAATCTGTCGATCTTCAGCCATTGAATAATTATTTTTTGTTTGATTGGCAAAATTCGTATTTTTAATCAGATTTGACAAGCGAATTTTGCAGATAAACGGATTCGGGTCAAATTATTTAATTTTCAATAATTTAGATCAAGATGAAAAAATTTATTCTTCTTTTTACCCTGACTGTCATTCTGGTACTGAGTGGTTCTGTCTATTGGAAATATGGCTTCACCTACAGTGAAGGTTATCGTGCCGGACTGCTTCAAAAAATTTCCTATAAAGGGAATATTTTCAAAACTTACGAAGGAGAATTAATTCTAAGCAGTATCCAGAGCAATGCCAATGTAGCAATTGCTTCAGAGAAATTTTTCTTTTCGGTCACCAGCAAAGAGATTGCTCTTCAGCTGGAGAAGGTTCAGGGGAAAAATATTGTGATTCATTATGTCGAGAAAAATGGGACTCTTCCATGGAAAGGCGAAAGCAACTATTTTGTCGATAGTTTGAAAATTAATAATTAGTCAGCAAAGCATACTTTCCACTTCCGATCTCCACTGTCAGCTGTCCATTCTGAAGTGACGGCTGGCAGGCTTGACCGTTTAGGAGAGCTGTATTTGAAGCTCCCGGGAGGATCACTTTTGCCTTACAACCTACCGGGATTTCAAGATCAAATTGGAGTTGATTATTTTTCAGCGTCCAATTCACCCCCACGGTGCCATAAGGAGTTTCCTTGGTTGTTTTTGCCCAGGTAATTCCTTCCGGAATTTGAGGATCGATAATCACCTGCTGATAACCCGGATAGTCATCATCAGGACGGATACCGCCCACTGCCTGGTAGAACCACGATCCTATGCCATTATAGCAATTGTGTATCCGGCTTCTGTCACCTGACCAATGTTCCCAGGTCGTTGTTGCACCTTGATCTACCATGAACAGGTATCCCGGATAATCCCTCTTTTTCAGTATAGAATAAAATAGTCCGGCAGCATGATTTTTAACTGCCCACTCTGTAAATATGGGAATTCCTACCAATCCTGTGGAGATATGTCCTTTACGATTGACTAAGATTTCGTCTTGCAGCACGTTGGTTACTTTATCTTTCAAAGAGTCCGGGACAATCTGAGCCAATAACGGATATGCCAGATCAATCTGAGAACCACTTGCATAACTATTTTTGGTTAAGTTGAAGAATTTTTGTTGAATCTGTTTTTTGAGCTGCTCATTTTGAATTGCATACTTTGCCGCATCGTCCTTTTTCCCCAATTTCAGTGCAATCTTTTCCATTGTTCCAAGGCATTGGGTTATGAAGCAGTTATTTACCTGATCAATTGAAGACTTGTTCTTTTGATCTACCCCTTCAGGCGTGGCCCAGTCTCCCAGATACCAGCCTCTGTAATCTGTGTCGGGCCATGGCTGAAGCATTCCATCAGGAGAATATTTATGAACATACCCCAGCCATTGCTGCATTACAGGATAATATTTTTCCAATAAACGAATATCACCATAATTCTGATAAGTCTTCCAGGAAGCTGTAATAACAAAGCCGCACCAGTAAGGACCACCACCAGCCGGATATGGATTGGGAGCCGTATGTGGCATTCCACCGTCTTCGCGGATACAATCGCCCCAAGCCTGAAGCCAGTTCGCATAAAGTGGTCCAAGATCAAACATCGTTTGTGCGGTCAGTGTGGAAGCATTTCCATCACCACCATAACCTAAGCGCTCCAGCTGAGGGCAATCGACCAGGTATCCGCCGAGACTCAAACAGCGAAGGGTATAATAAAGCAGATCATGAATGGTGTTCATATCGCTGTCGGAACACTGAAAAGTAGCTGCTTGCTTATAATCAGTATGAATCAGGTAAGCTTTGATACTCTCCTTTTTAGGTTCTGTCACCAGATTGCTAATTTTTATATAGCGAAAACCATGGTAATTGAATCTGCTGCAGAACACTTCAGCGCCTTTTCCGGAAGCGATATAACGATCCTCCTGGTGTTGATTTACAAACTTGCCATCTTTATCGAGGTGATCACAATATTCTATCAGTACTTCCTGACCAGCCTGGAGCGCCGGAAATTTGATCTCAGCCCGTCCTGTAAGGGTAATTCCCATATCAATCAACCAGGTATTTGCACCAAATGGCTTCAATGAGGAAGTGTTGATCGTTCCCATAATCCGATTTAGTTCAACGGCCTGAGGAATGACCTTATGATCGGGAATATTTGCCACAAAGACAGGGTGCCAGGTGGCTCCGTTTAATGATTTGGCCGAAAGATCGGGTAAAACCAATGAACTGTTTACTTTCTCACCACCAAACTTACCGGCCTTCCAATTTCCAATACAGGTATAACCGCTTTCCCTTCCTTGCCAGGTTGAATCTGAGGCAGCCAAAGTATTCCATTTTCCGTTGACAAGCTCCTCGATCCGGGTTTTCACCAATGGTCCGTCATATGCTACTCCAGGGAGTCCCATGCTGTACCAGCCACGTCCCAGCCAAATCACGAGGTCATTTACTCCATTATGGCAGTAAGGTGCAACATCGTAAGTAAGACTCAATGATGTTTTATTAAATTGAGAAACAGCTGGAGTGAGGACTCCGTCGCCTACTTTTTTCCCGTTGATAAATACTTCATGATATCCCAAAGAGTTAATATAAATCAAACGTTTTTCAGCCTTGCCGGAAACTTTAAAGCGCGTTCTTAAAAGTGGACTTTCCGGATTTCCAACATTGCGCGGCAACCCGATATAGGAAGCATTCCAGTCATTGGCAGCTAATAAACCCACACTAAATGCAGTAATATTACTCCACTCCGAAACCTCATCACTGCGATTCCAGGTTTTCACTTTCCAATATACAACTGATCGGGATGACAGTTTTTGCCCTTTCCAGGGAACAAAAACACTTGCAGCAGACAATACTTTGCCAGAATTCCATAAATCAGCGCCATTCTCATTGAGTAAAATACTGTCGCTGGCTGCCAATATCTGATAAGCTTGCTGAACCGTCCCATTTGTTGCGGATATGATCTTCCAGCTCAAAGCCGGATAAGTTGTGCCAATCCCTAATGGATTGTTAAGATTCTCACACCGAAGGTCAACAACGTTATGGTCAGATTTGGCATGCACATTTCCACATAAAAGCAGAAAGAAGATGACCGGCAAACTTGAAAATAGTCTTGACATGATAAGGCAGTCTTAAATTATGAGTATTAATGCGGATATGGAAATCGAACTGAGCGTGTTATTCCCTAAATGCGAATTATTTTAAACAGCTGAATCTTAAAAAATTAAATTCCGATCAGCGTTGTCAGATTCTACAATTTCTTCAGCCATAAATTTAGTATATTTCAACGAAAAGCGATATTTTCTTTGAAATAGATTAAATCATCGTTATTATCTTACAAAAGCGGTTTACAAAAGAAACAATATTCAGTCATTATTCGTTTAGAAAAAAAAGACTAAATAATATTACAGTTAAATTTTAAACAAAGTTATGTCAACATCAAATTTATTTTCGAAATACACATTAGGTGACATTGAATTACAAAACAGGATTGTCATGGCACCGATGACACGCTGCCGGGCAATTGGAAATATTCCCAATGATTTAATCGCTGCATATTATGCACAACGCGCAAGTGCCGGTCTCATCATTACTGAAGGGACATCACCTTCACCAAACGGACTAGGATATTGCCGTATTCCGGGACTTTTTAATGAAGCACAAGCTGAAGGATGGACAAAAACAACCAATGCCGTTCATAAAGCGGGAGGAAAGATTTTTATTCAGTTAATGCACGCAGGCAGAATCAGTCATTCCTTGAATTTACCTTCAGGTGCAACTGCACTGGCTCCTTCGGCTGTAAAAGCTGCCGGACAGATGTGGACCGACCAGGAGGGGATGAAGGATTTTGATGTGGCAAAGGCAATGAATCTTCAGGAGCTTAAAGAGACGGTAGAAGAATATCAAGATTCAGCACTGCTTGCAGTAAAGGGAGGTTTTGACGGAGTTGAACTTCATGCTGCCAATGGTTATCTGTTGGAGCCATTTATCTCAACGGTAAGCAATCTGAGCCCGGATGAATATGGCGGGAGTATTGAGAATCGTTGCCGCTTCGTTCTTGAAGTCGTTGATAATGTGATTAAAGCGATTGGTGTTAACAAAACCAGTATCAGACTATCTCCTTTTGGCGTTGCCAGTGATATGCCTCATTATCCTGAAATTGAGCAGACTTACACTTACCTTGCTGAGCAATTAAACGAGAGAGGAATCGTTTATATCCACCTTGTCGATCACAGTGCGATGGGCGCTCCGGAAGTTCCGTTCAGCATCAAAAATACCATTCATCAAAAATTCAAAAATACTTTAATCCTTACGGGTGGCTATAACGGCGATAGTGCCGAAGCTGACCTACGGAGTGGATACACCGATTTAGTCGGTTTTGGACGCCAGTTCATCAATAATCCCGATCTCGCAGACAGGCTGAAAAATAACTGGCCATTATCCGAAACCCTGGATTTTGACACTTTCTATTCTGCTGATGAAAAGGGATATACCGACTATCCTGCCTATAGTAAATAATTATCAATGAACAATGTTCAATGTTCAATGTTCAATGTTCGATGTTCTTTATTATTGATTATATGTAATTTACAACAATTTTAATGGATCATTAAATCATTTTGATTACTGATTTGAGGAGAACTGAATCTCAATTTGTTGTTCTGAAATTCTGTGATTTGGGGTACTGTGAAAAAAACATATTTCATAGTGCCCCACATCTTTTTTTATCCTCTCTCCTTTTGAAACCTGATGGTCTCCCCTTTCAAATTAAAAAGTTAAATTTGACGTCAAAATACAAGAGATGATCAAATCAATGACGGGTTACGGGAAAGCCGAGTGTGAGCTGGCCCAAAAGAAAGTTACAATTGAAGTAAAATCGCTCAATAGCAAACAACTGGAATTAAACACCAGAATGCCCGGTATCTACAGAGAAAAAGAGCTGGAAATGAGGCGTGAAATTTCGGACAGGTTAATTCGGGGAAAAATTGATTTCAGTCTCTTTGCCGAATCATTGGGGGTCGAAAGTAATACGGTCATCAACAGTTCAATGGTGAAAAATTATTTCGCTCAGCTCTCCGAAATTAGCAGCGAACTTGGCATTCCGGTTAACGCGAACACTTTGCAGATAATCATGCAAATGCCTGATGTTGTTAAATCAACCCGTGAGGAACTTAATGAAGATGAATGGAAAAAAATTCAGGCCGGAATCCACGAAGCACTTGATGCACTTGACATATTCAGAATTCAGGAAGGAATTTCTCTGACAAAAGATATCGTATTCAACCTTAATACAATAACTACTCTGCTCGAACAGATCCAGCCTTATGAACTTGAACGCTCAACCAGGGTGAAGGAACGTATTCTGGAAGGATTAAAAGAACTTTCATCGCCGGAAGGTGTCGATCATAACAGGCTTGAGCAGGAGATGATTTTCTATCTTGAAAAACTGGATATCAATGAGGAGAAAGTCCGGTTAAGTAATCATTGTTCCTATTTTATGGAAACACTTGAGCTGGATGAGCCTGTTGGTAAAAAACTTGGATTTATTTCACAGGAAATCGGCCGTGAGATCAATACGCTCGGATCGAAAGCGAATCATACTGAGATGCAGAAGTTGGTGATCGGGATGAAAGATGCTCTCGAGCGGATAAAAGAGCAATTGCTTAACGCATTATAAGTAATTCTATATCAATATTTTATATTCTGATGAAACACCCATGAATCTGCTCTTCGCAAACACGAATGAAGATAACTCAGGTGTTCCATCAGGCAATTAAAAAACAAATTATCTTCTGATGAAAGAAGGCAAACTGGTCATTTTCTCCGCGCCGTCAGGAGCCGGCAAAACTACGATCGTAAGGCACTTACTTTCATTAGGCTTGAATTTTGGATTCTCTGTATCAGCTACAACCCGGAAACCACGTGGAAATGAACAAAATGGCAAAGACTACTATTTTCTGGCTGTAGAAGATTTTAAAAATAAGATAGTTCAAAATGAATTTCTGGAATGGGAAGAGGTCTACCCGGGATGTTTTTACGGAACTTTGAAGAGTGAAGTAGAAAAGATGTGCCAAAATGGTCAGAATGTCCTTTTCGATGTTGATGTAGTCGGTGGCAATGCTATTAAAAAAATCTATGGATCAAAAGCCCTGGCTGTATTCGTTCAGCCACCATCAATTAAGGAACTGGAATCAAGACTATTAGAACGATCCACAGATAGTCTGGAAGGAATCAGAAAGCGAGTTGAAAAAGCTGAGCATGAGATCGGTTATGCTGATTTATTTGATTTAATCATTGTGAACGATAAGCTCGAAGACGCGCTTGCAGAAGCGGAAGAACACATTAAGGTATTTCTTGACAAACCTTCTGATTAACACGATGGGCATTTAAAAATCTCTTTATACTTTCAAATCAGTCGTTAATGAAAATCGCCGTCTTTTCAGGATCCTTTAATCCCATTCATAACGGTCATCTGGCTATTGCACGTGCCGTGCTGGCGCAAGGTACTGCGGAGGAATTGTGGTTTCTGGTTTCTCCTCAAAATCCGTTAAAAATAAACAGTGGGCTCTATCCGGAAGATGATCGTCTGAAGATGGTTGAACTGGCTATAGAAAATGAACCGAATATGACGGCGAGTAATTTTGAGTTTCTCCTCCCCCGCCCGAGCTATACAATTCATACGCTTGAACAACTCAGAATGAATTACCCTCAGCATCAGTTCACACTTCTGATCGGAGGCGACAACCTTGCCATATTTCACAAATGGGTTCAATACCAAAGAATTACAAATGAGTTTGGGTTGATTATCTATCCCAGACCTGGATTTGAATCAGAAAAAAACTCTCAATTTCCCAATTCAACATTTATTTCGGCGCCCCTAATCGATATCTCTGCCACTGAAATAAGAGCTAAACTGACCAGGGGTGAGTCAATTTCTGAGATGGTTCCCATGAAAGTGGCTTCTTACCTGAACACATTATCAAGTATCTAGCAGGCCTCAAATAATTCTGGGAAAAGGAACTGAACAGGTAATACACTAAAAGTTTTACTTTTGTACTCCACTTTGATTGTTCACCAATCAGGAGAGATGCCAGAGTGGTCGAATGGGACGGTCTCGAAAACCGTTGTACTGGCAACGGTACCGTGGGTTCGAATCCCACTCTCTCCGCAATAAGGCTTGAATATCAGGCTATTACAAGATTTACACACGATTTTACACACCCGGAATAATGGGTGCTTTTTTTTTCAATCTATCCTGGAACAATAGATCCGTTAAGCAGGTTTTTAACGCCTTTAATTACAACAATAGATCCACTTTTCTCAAGCGTTACAGTTATTTTGCCTTTCGCGGTTTCTCCATTTTTACAAATTGCACATTTCATCAGAAGATAATTTGTTTGGGCGAAGTTAGGGGAGACGAAGGGGGTTGGAAAGGACATTTTTTTGCTTTGGCTACGTTACTAATGGTTTATTTGATTAGATTTGGGGATGATAGACTTTTGAATGTATTTTTTTTATTGATCGCCAGGATGAAACCAAGGATACGGATTACCGATTTTTCATACGCGATTGACATTATTCAGATCATAACACATTTAAAATAAACAATGGCAAAGAAAGAAGTAAAAGGCAAAAGCATGGAAGAAACCCTTTGGGAATCGGCCAATAAACTGCGTGGAAGTGTTGAATCGGCAGAATATAAGCACGTGGTATTGGGATTGATTTTCCTGAAGTTTGCCAGCGATAAGTTTGAAGAACACCGCCGGAAACTCATTGCTAAAGGGCAGGAAAAATACATCGAAATGGCTGAATTTTATAACCAGAACAATGTGTTTTTCCTCGACGAAGTTTCACGTTGGACGTACATCATCAAAAACTCGAAGCAAAATGACATTGCGTTAAAGATTGATACCGCGCTGCATAACATCGAGAAAAACAACAAAGCCTTAAAAGGTGCGCTGCCCGACAATTACTT
>JBAXOA010000013.1:0-63428 GCA_037133495.1 Mariniphaga sp.
GTCATAACCGTCACAGGAAAGGTTTCTCCAAACCAATTTCTCACCGTTATTGTTGTAGTAGCCGGAACATTAAAATCCCATTTGGTTTGCACCGGAAGGGCCCAGCGATGGAGCCGGGGGTCGCTGAAAGATTTTAACTTATCAACCATTGTTTTGCACGGTTTCGTTTGGTACTCGGGATTGGATGTATTCAGCAATCCTCCTTTAGCCGAGTTATTCGCAGTTGTACCTAAGTAATTCACCACAGCATCATCGGCAGCGGAACTAAATGCAAGTGTTGAAGCTGCGTTAAATTCGGCTACAATATCAATTCCAACAGCACTCATATCAGCTTTCTTGTTGATTAGTCGCATGCAATACCTGAGGCGAAGCGAGTTTGCAAATTTTCTCCATTTGGCGGGATCTCCGCTGTACATTACATCTGCGGCAGGAGAAATTTTATAATTTATAATACTTGCATCTCCCAAAATAATTTCAGCATTTTTAAGATCAGTAAGGACTCCTTTATAGATCTCTTTTTGATCATCATATTTGGAAAAATAGATAGCTTCCTTTGCCTTTAAACTTTCCGAATAAGGGACGTCTCCAAATAAATCGGTTAGTGTTCCGTATAAAAATGCTCTGATTGTCAAAGAAATAGCCTCAAATAATTTATTATTTTCTGTGATCGATTTCTCATTGATAATCGCGACATTTCTTAAAAGATCATAATATCCTGCCCAAGAACCAGCAGTCCAAAGATATTGGTTCACCTCGGGCATTCCATCATTTGTTCCCATCTGATTGTATTGCATTGCCCCTGCAACCCCTGTCTTGTGATCGCCAAGTGATTTATAGGTCTTAGCCGTATTTGTAAGAACATAGGTCAAAATATAATTAGAAGAGACACTTACAGGATTATTCGGATCTACATTTAATTCATTCAAATTCAGACAGGCTGTCAGCTGAAATAGAAAAGTTAAAGCAATAATTATCTTTATCTTTATTGTTTTCATAGTGTTTTCCTTTTTTAAAAATTGAAGTTTAACTTAAATCCCAAAGAACCTGTCCAAGGCATCATATTATAATATTCAGCTCCCTGTATCCATCCGTTGCCTGTATTGCGATAGGCTCTTTCAGGATCGATATGGATGCCTGCTTTGGTCCATTCGTACATGTTAGTAGCAACAATTGAAACAGATGCATGCTGAATAAGGGTTTTATCCATCCATTTTTTGGGAAGGCGATAGGTCAGCGAAACCTCTCTTAATTTAACATAAGTGGAGCTGAAAATTGATCTGTCAACGATAGCTCTGTTTGATGCCTGATTGGCATTAAAAGGATCTAACCATACCGTTCCGGCTGATGCACCTAAATTTTCAACGTATGATTTTACCCCTCCGGTTACGACCTCACGAACACCAGGGTTAAAACTGGCATCTGCAAAACGTGTGGCAGGTATAGGGTTTGGCCATGCGAATCCACCTAATTCCGGAAGTCGGCCTCCTACCCAATTACCAAAAAAAGCATCAGGATTTGCCTTAATCTGATCAACGATGCTGCTGCTTTTATCATAAGGTGCTCCACTGAATGAGAGGGCATTGACGCCATTATTTTGCATAAACATCCAGGAATTAGAGTAGAATTTTCCACCTTGATTCCATTCGATATTGGCATATAGCGAAAAGGCTTTATAGGTAAAGGTAGGTTGAACACCGAGGACAAAATCCTGATTGGTGTTTGCAATTTTTACCATATGCTTTGGATCCTGATCCATTTGGTACTTTCCGGAAGAAGAAATGATTGGATAACCCATATAAGGAGAATTTGGATCTGAAACTTTTAAAATCGGTTTTTCCCATATATCGCCCATCAAGTCACCAACTTTTGTACGAATCACTCCGTTTCCACCTTCAATAGAGTAAAAGTCAATATTGGTAAGTCCTTCGGCTAATTCGCGCAAGTAAGTTCTGTTTCGTGTAAAACTGAAATTCAAATCCCATCTGAAACTTCCGGCAATAACCGGAGTTGTGGTTAAACCAATTTCCCAGCCTCTGCTTTCGATGTTTCCGGTATTGATTGATTTGGACGAAGCGCCTGATTCGATTGGTAATGAAATATTTAGTATCTGATTTTTGTTTTGAACAATGTAATAGGTTGCTTCAAATCCAAGCCTGTTCTTCAGAAATTTCAGATCAATACCAACTTCATTAGAGGTTTGCCGCTCAGGTTTCAAAGTGTTATTCGTGAGATTTCCGCCCATATACATTACTTTAGCAGTTCCCCAGTCCTGACCAATTGAAAAATACGGGTTCAAAGCATATGGACTGGTATCATTTCCAACCTGTGCACTTCCTGCCCGCAGCTTTGAAAAAGTGATCCATTCAGGCATGGTAAACATTTCTGAAAAAAGCAAACTTACGGAAGCGGAAGGATAGAAATAGGATCTGTTTGCTGTTGGCAAAGTACTTGACCAGTCATTGCGTCCCGTCACATCAAAAAAGATTTTGCCTTTAAAATCGATGGAGGCCATTCCATAAATGCTGTTGACCGACTTCTGAGACCATGAACTGGCATAAGTTACAGTTCCGGGCACCCCATTAGAGATTGTATAAAGCTGAGGAATAACCAATGAAGAGGCTGTGTTGCTGATTCCCCGGCTATAGACGTATCTTCGGTTCGCAGCCAAAAATGCATTGATATTCCATTGTTCACTAATTTTCTTTTTATAAGCCAGGTTTAGTTCCAGGTTGGTTTCTTTATTATAGAAATCATAAATATTATAATAGCCTGTCTGATTAGTCGTAGTGCTAAATGCTTTTTTACCTTGACGGTTCTCTGTATAAGCATCTCGTGAAAAGCGACCCATAAGACTTAATTCTTTAGAAATTTGCCAATCCATCTGAACTTTGCTGATTAACCGGTCTCTTTTGAAAGAATTTGTATTCTCATTTGCAATAAACCAGGCATTATTCTGTTTGGACGCATTTACATTTTGCTGTATTCCATCCATTCCGGGTTTCCAGTAGTTTTTGAGATCCAGTATATTCACCTGGGCTCCCTTTTCATAAAGGCTTCTGACAACATCATTTCGGTCATCACCTGTGACATTGGTACGATTATTTGAACCGGTTTCATTCCAGTTAATATTAGCCGTAACTGAAAGTTTATCCGATAATTTATATTGTGTATTGAGGTTAATGGTACTTCTGTTCAAATCAGTACTAGGGATCATTCCTATATTTCTCATATCACCAACCGATAACCTGAAATAGCCATTTTTATTGTTTCCGTCAACAGCAACATTATTGGTTGCAGTGTAGCCAGTCCTCATAAAATCTTTGATTCGGTTTGGATAGGAAACAAGTGGGACTTTCAATCCATTACTGTTCCACTGTACCCATTGCTCTCCAACATCCAGCTGAGCCCCCCACGACTCATTTTCAGCTTCCTCAAGTACATGTGCGCCAGCTTTCCCACTACCAAATTTGGTTTGAAAAGGATAAATATCTGTAAGAACATCAAATATTATCGACGAATTTACTGATACACCTACCCCCTTTTTACCTTTCACGCCTGAGCGGGTTGTGATTAATATCACTCCGTTTCCTGCACGGGAACCATATAATGCTGCTGCACTTGCCCCCTTCAAAACAGAAACACTCTCAACATCATCCGGATTTAAATCCGAAATGGCATTCCCCATATCAGCTCCCAGATACAAATTGGTCGAGGTATTTGAGACCGGAACGCCATCAATCACAAATAGTGGCTGATTGTCGTTGCTTAATGATTTTGCACCTCTGATAATGATATTTACAGAAGCTCCGACAGTTCCATTCATTTGTGAGATTCTCACACCTGACACTTTTCCCTGAAGAGCATTTAATACGTTATTCTGAGGCGTTTCCGTAAGGATTTCTCCTTTGACTTCACCTACAGAATAACCGAGCGCTTTTTTCTCCCGCTTAATTCCCAAAGCAGTAACCACTACGTCAGCGACTTCTACCGTTTCCATCTCCATTACAATCTCCAGATTGCTTTTGGCTCCCGGAGTAATTTCCTGCGCTTTCATTCCAATAAACGAAAGTTGCAAAATTGCTTTATCAGAAAGACCCGTGATCGTAAAGTTTCCATTGCCATCGGTAATGGTTCCGGAGGTGGTTCCTTTGACCACAACAGAGACTCCCGGAAGGGTAATACCACTTTGATCAGTGACCTTGCCGGTTACTTTTTTCCCTTGCTGACTTGCAGACAATAATGATTCGGATGGCATCAGTACAATGTGCTTGTCGATGATCTCGTACATAACATTCTTGTTCGAAAACAACTGAGCAAGAATAACATCAACCGTTTTTTCATCTGCCAGCACATCAACCTTTCGGGTTACATCAATCTTGTTGTTATCATACATAAAAGAAAATTCGGTCAGATTTTCAATCTGTTGGAGAACAGTCTTAACTGCAACATCTTTTAGATGAAGCGTCATTTTAGTGTTCTGGGCATAGGTAGCACCCATACTACTTAAAAGACCTGTAAAGCAAATCAATACAATGATTAGTTTCATAGTCAGCAGGATTTTCATAAACGGGAGCCTCAAAAAATGCAGTCCCTCACATTGATTGTTTTTTTTCATATTTTTATAAAGTTTTTATAGCATCTTAGGTCAGTGCATAAACGCCAATAAATGCACTTTAAGATGCTGATGATTAATTTTTATACAATTAGCTTTACAGGTTTGCCGCTACGGCAGACCTGTATTTTTTTGTCCGATTCTACGTTAATTCATAGGCAAAGTTGAATTTGATTTGTCAGTGGTTAGTCCGCATATTTGATAGTTACATTTTTACCATCAATTTTGTAAGTTAGAGGAGTGATTACCTGAAGTAATTTCAGCAACTCCCTAAGAGACTCAGTTTTAACTTTAAAAGTATAGTTGTGTTGTTTTTTGATTTTTTCCTCAATTTGAATCTTTACCCCATACCATCTTTCGAGGTACCTGATCCCATCTTCAAAAGGAGTACCATCGAAGATCAGCTCATTATTTTTCCATGCTGTAACGACATCTACACTTGCACTACTGATCACAACTTCTTTATTATCAGTATGAATGGTGGCCTGTTTCCCTTTTGTAAGATCCGCTAGTTTTGATCCGGCCCGAATGACTCCAACATTGCCATTCTCAACTGTGACCTCCAATTTTTTTTCTTCCTTGTAATTCTTAACATTAAAAGCCGTTCCATACACTTCGACATTGACCTCACCGGTATTCACCCTGAACATTCGGGACTTGTCTTTCTTCACTTCAAAATAGGCTTCCCCGTCGATTTCAACATCCCGAACGGTAGTATTAAAATTGCTTTTATATTTTAAGGTTGTGCCCGAATTGAGCCATACTTTTGATCCATCAGGCAATACAACCATCGATTTTTGCCCCTCGGGAACAATAACAGCTGAATATTGATTAAGAAAATCGGGAGAAATCTTTGATGAAGTGAAGAATTGAACTGCAATTCCGACCAGAAAAAACAGCACTGCTGCAGCTGCAATCCTGCTAAATTGAGTAACAAAGTTGCTGATTTTACGACTGGCAGTTAATTTTTTACTGATTTTTGACCAGGCATCCTCCTTGTCGGTCACAAAAGGTGAGACATCAGGCGATGTCAATGCATAAGCCGACCACAATTCAGTATATATTTTTTGATTTTCTGCATTTTCATTGATCCACAGGTTAATTTCTTGTGACTCTACGGTGGAAGCCTCGCCCTTTAGTTCTTTAATTATCAATTTTTTGTAAAAATTCTCCGACATATCTTCAGGTTCTATTCAATAATAAGACACTTTAGTATTGTAATACCCCCAAAGGATACCGGAAAAATGGTGAGAAAGTGAGTGCCGATGATACAGCGAATTAGTCAGGCTGGAAGATTTGCAAATGATCTTCTGGTAACTAATTCTCTAATTTGCGAAAAAACCTATCAGCAGCAGAGCAAAAATCTGCTCGTAATAGGGTGCAAGCTGCTCTCTCAATTTTTTGAGAGCAATTGTCATTTGATTTTCAACAGTTTTCTCAGAGATATCCATCTTTGAGGCGATCTCTTTATAGGAAAGGTCGTCGTTTTTATGAAGCAGATAAACCTGACGGCATCGCAGAGGAAGATTTTCGATAGAAGCATTAATCAGCGACTCTAATTGAGTAACATTCAATAGATTATAATTTGGAGTGACGTATGTTTCTCTGTTTGAAGTCACTTCAATCCTAATTGCCTGATGACTTTTTTCGTCCCGAAGGTGATTTAAATATTTGTTGCGGGAGGCTTTTATCAAATAAGATTTTACAGAAGAATCGATAAGGATAATCCCTCTCTTTTCCCAGAAATAAACAAAAATATCCTGAACAATATCTTCAGAAACTGATTGGTCGCGGATATACAGATTCACATAATTACATAAATCTTCATAATATTTATCAAAGAAAAAGCGCAAGGCCAGATGATCTCCTTCAGCCATACGCCTAAAAATGAATAGTTCATCTGAAAGATTGAGATCGTTGTTAGTCCGGCGCAAGTTCATTATTGAACAGTTAAATTATCCGAAATTAACAAATATTTACCATTTAAATTGGATTTGAAGTAAATATTTACCATTTTCAAAAAAAAATATATGTATGAAACGACTTGTTATTTTATCGGGCGCCGGGATGTCTGCAGAGAGTGGAATACGTACTTTCCGTGATATGAATGGATTGTGGGAGGAATATGATGTTATGGAAGTTGCCAGCATTCAGGCATGGCATAAAAATCCGGAATTATTGCTCCGCTTTTACAATGATCGCCGTAAACAGATGATCAGCAGCAAACCTAACCATGGTCATTTATTACTCGCTGATCTGGAAAAAATATTTGACGTTCAGATCGTTACGCAGAATGTTGATGATCTGCACGAAAGAGCCGGTTCTACATATGTCCTTCATTTACACGGTGAATTATCAAAAGCCAGAAGCAGTGTTGATGCCCGACTAATCTATCCCCTCACCGATCCGGAGATGAAACTAGGCGACAAATGTGAGAAGGGGAGCCAATTGCGCCCCCACATCGTATGGTTTGGCGAAGAAGTTCCCGAGATGGCCACCGCCATTTCGATAGTAGAATCTGCCGACTATCTTTGCATTATAGGAACTTCATTAAATGTGTACCCGGCAGCCGGATTAATTAACTATGCACCATCAGGAATTCCTGTATTTCTGATAGATCCAAATCCACCAGAATATGTGGCAAGGCGGGTTGATATAATAACGGAAAAGGCCGGAAGAGGAGTTGAAATCCTTTGCGAAAAATTGAAGAGGTTCTAAGGTATATTAACGTAACATTGTACTGTAATTTTCTTAATCGTGATTGTCAATTACTAAATTCTGGTTCTAAGATAAAATTTTATTGAAAATGGGAAAAAAGATCATTATTGCAGTAACTGGTGCCAGTGGGTCAATCTATGCCAAAAGATGTATAGAAAAGCTTGCAGCACTTAATAATCAAATAGATAATTGCAGTGTAGTTTTTTCCGGTAATGCGAAAGAAATCTGGAAATACGAACTGGGTGCCACGCCTGATAATATAGATGGCAATTTCACAATTTACGAAAAAAATGATTTTCATGCTCCATTTGCATCCGGATCAGCCGGATATGATGTAATGATTATTATCCCTTGCTCAATGGGCACGTTGGGCCGTATTGCCTCCGGTGTATCTGATGATTTAATCACCCGGGCAGCAGATGTTATGCTCAAGGAACGGAAGAAGCTTATTATGGTAGTCCGCGAAAATCCTTATAACCTCATCCATCTTAAAAATATGACCTTGCTTACCGAGGCAGGCGCTGTGATCGCTCCCGCAACTCCTTCTTTTTACAGTCTCCCACAAACCATTGATGATCTTGCAGATACCGTTATCTACAGGGTTCTTGATCTTGCCGGTTTTGAGAATAGCGGATACAAATGGAAGGGATAAGCAGTCTGCCCGTTATGCATAAGCCAGTGTCGCGATGCTTACTTTTACTCCCGGAATTTCAAGTAAAGGCGAGCAACACGCTTCGAGTGTTGCACCTGTAGTAACTACATCATCCACTAATAATAAATGTTTGCCGGCTAACAGTGCGGGATTTTTAACACTAAAAATCCCGCTTACATTTTCCCAGCGCTCGAATCTACCCTTCCTTGTTTGAGAATCAGTGTGTACTTCTCTGATCAGATTTCCCAAAATTTGTGGCCGGTTCATTGATGCTGACAATCCTTTGCAAATTTCAATGCTCTGATTAAAACCCCGTTTCTTCTCCTTTTTAGGATGCAGCGGAACAGCTATAATCGCATCAATTTCTTGATAAAAAGCACTTTGAATAAGATCATACCCCAATAGCATCCCCATTTTGAGGCCAACCTCCCGGCTCCCTTTGTATTTGAGCTGATGTAAAAGATGCTGCAGACGTCCACCTTTATCGAAGCTGCAGAACGAGGTTGCAAATGTAATATTGGCTCTTCCTGTAAATTGCTGAAATACTGGATTTTCATTGTCAAGATGAAAATTTGTTCTGGGCAGATCGGCCAAACAATTCAAACATAAAACCGCTTCACCTTTCACAAGAGGCGTATTGCAGCCGGCACATAACCGGGGATAGAAAAGCGAAATAAAATCGTCGAGGAGTGTCATTTCATTGAATCCGTATATATCCTTACTACCTGTAAATTTAAGCAAACGTTTTCAGTAACGAATAAAATCAGACTCTAAATAATCTTGATTATTAAAAATATAAAGTATCTTTCGTAACAAATTTATGCATTATGGCAAAAGATAAAAAGAGCAGGAAAGCACTGCGTTTCAATAAGGCGGGATTGAAGAAAGCAATCCTTTCAGCCTATTACGAAAACAGCAATCAGTCATATAATTACAAACAAATAGGGGCAGCTGTAGGCGCCAAGGATGTACATGAGCTACAGCTTGTAAATGTTGTATTGCAGGAATTGCGTGATGCAGAAACCCTCGTAGAAACAGATCGTGGGAAATACCGGCTGAAATCGCTGGGAGGAACTGTAACCGGAATTATTGAACTGAACCCCAAAGGATACGGTCAGTTAAGCAGCGAAGAACTGGACGAGCCTGTTTTTGTTTCAGCAGCCAACATGAATCATGCCCTTGACGGGGATAAAGTAAGGGTTCGGCTTTATGCACATCGTAAAAGAAGTAATCCTGAGGCTGAAGTGATTGAAATCATTGAGCGGGCCAAGACCACCTTTGTTGGAACGGTGGAGATTTCGCAGTTCAGTGCTTTTTTAATCCCGAATAAAAAGACCCCCTTCGATCTTTTCATCCCCAAAGATAAGCTAATGGGAGCGAAACACGGTCAAAAAGCAATTGCCAGGATCCTTGACTGGCCTGAAAAGGCGCGGAATCCGTTTGCGGAAATCATTGACGTTTTGGGTGACGCCGGTAATAACAATACCGAAATGCATGCAATTCTTGCCGAGTTTGGACTTCCTTATCATTATCCCGAAAAGGTGAATCAGGCAGCCGAAAGAATTCCTATGGAGATACCTGACGATGAAATCAAAAACCGGCGTGACTTCCGTTCTGTAACTACTTTTACGATCGATCCTGCAGATGCAAAAGACTTTGATGATGCACTTTCGCTACAAAAATCGGACAACGGACGCTGGGAAGTTGGAATCCATATTGCCGATGTTACCTATTATGTGAAGCCGGAATCGTTGCTTGAGGACGAAGCTTACAACAGAGCCACCTCGGTATACCTTGTTGACCGTGTCGTCCCGATGTTGCCGGAGCGGCTCTCGAACGGAGTATGTTCACTGCGCCCAAATGAAGATAAACTCTGCTTTTCAGCAGTATTTCAATTGGATGAAAACGGATCTGTCCTTCACGAATGGTTTGGCCGGACGATTATTCATTCAGACCGCCGCTTCTCATACGAGGAGGCTCAGCAAGTGATCGAAACGGGTGAAGGTGATTTATTGGAGGAGATTCAGACACTCGACCGTCTGGCAAAAAAACTGAGAGAGATCCGTTTTACAGATGGATCCATCGGATTCGATCGCGTAGAAGTAAAGTTTGAAATTGATAAAGACGGCAAACCTCTCAGTGTATTTTTTAAAGAGTCAAAAGATTCCAACAAATTGATAGAAGAATTTATGTTGCTGGCTAACAAGCGAGTAGCTGAATTTGTTGGAAAACCGGCAACCAAGAAAAAGGAGCGCACCTTCGTTTACCGGATTCATGATAAGCCGGATCCTGAAAAACTCGATACCTTTAATCATTTCATCAAACGGTTTGGATATGGCATCCAGACAAATAATCCTCAGACAGTTACTGCATCAATGAATAAATTGATCGAAAATGTAGCCGGCAAGAAGGAGCAGAATGTAATCGAAACTTTGGCAATCCGGACGATGGCTAAAGCAGAGTATTCAACCAGAAATATTGGTCATTATGGATTAGGATTTGAATATTACACGCACTTTACCTCTCCTATCCGACGTTATCCCGACATGATGGTTCACCGTTTACTGGCCCGTTATCTTGAAGACGGGCGCTCTGTTCAGGCTGATCAATATGAAGAAATGTGCAAACATTCGTCGGATATGGAGAATAAGGCGGCCAGTGCCGAGCGGGCATCGATCAAGTACAAGCAGGTTGAATTTATGGCTGATAAAATTGGTCAGCAGTTTAAAGGAGTCATCTCAGGTGTAAAAGATTGGGGCATATATGTTGAATTAGATGAAAATAAGTGCGAGGGAATGGTTCCGTTATTCGAACTAACCGATGATTTTTACGAATTCGACGAAAAGAACTATTGCATAATCGGGAGACGTACCCACAAAAAATATCAGCTGGGAGATGTAATCGAAATTGAAATAGCGAGGGCGAATCTCGATAAAAAACAACTTGATTTTCGTATTGTTGGAGATGAACTGCCACAAAAAACAAAAAGTCCGGCTAAGATAAGAAGGCTAAGATAAGAAGAAGATAATTTAAATTTGTTTGTCTCTTTTAATTTCTATTCTTTTGCGGTAACATACTAAATTATTTATCGAAGTCCTGTGTTATTGGGAAATTTCGGAAATTTCAATCTTGGCAATGATAGAACTGTCACCTTTTGTTTTAATATTACTGAAATGGATTTTGATTATCACTATTTTAGTGATCGGATTTTTGGGGATAAACCGCACCCGCACCTTTTCAAAAGGGACTTCCGCTAAAAAAATGACTTTCCGTAAAAGGGCTGAATCTTATGGCGTCGAAATCAATCTTGTTAAAAGCCGACGGTTCAACCCCTCAACAATCGAAATGTCCGTCACAAATACCGGCACGAAGGAGATTGATTTATATGCACCTGTCATAATTTTTAAACGATGGTTTACTTCAAGGAAATTCAAGGTGCTTAAAGTTGAATATTCAGAGATCTATCCTATCCTTTTAGAACCTGACAGAACATCCGTTCTAGCCATTTCGTTAGATCAGTTTTATCAGACAGTTCCTGAATTACAGCTAGCCTGCAGAATGAGTATTGAGATGAGAGACCTTAATAACAAGAAATTTAAAAGTCGGACAATCAGGCTTAAATGGTTTTAATTGAATGAGAAACTGGAAATTTAAGGAATCCGATTTTAATAACTTCCCCATTTATGAGGGCAGTGACCTTGGTATCAGCTGGACTCCTAAAAGTACAGTGGTAAAGATTTGGGCGCCTACCGCACAACGAATATTTTTCAGGCTATACAAGGCGGGACAAGGTGGTGAATTTATAAAGGAATTCCAGCTGTTGCCCGCCGACGAGGGAACGTGGATCTATGAAATCAAAGAAAATCTGGAAGGTCTGTTCTATACCATTCAAATCCGCGATGGATTAGGCTGGCTAAAAGAAGGTCCTGATATGTACGCAAAAGCCACAGGAGTAAACGGCAAACGCGGGATGATTATTGATCCTAATAAGGGTAATCCGCTTAAATGGGAAAAGGATAATCGTCATTCGATGTCAAATCCGACGGATATGGTTATTTATGAAGTTCATATCCGCGACTTTTCAATGTCTCCCTCCTCCGGAATTAAAAATAAGGGTAAGTATTTAGGATTCACAGAAACCGGGACAAAGCTCCCTTCAGGTGAGACTACCGGTCTCGATCATTTGAAGGAACTCGGCATCACGCACGTCCATCTTCTTCCGGTTGCAGATTTTTATACTGTTGATGAATTAAATACTACGGCTCAGTACAATTGGGGTTACGATCCGCTGAATTACAACACTCCGGAAGGATGGTATTCGACAGATCCCTGCGATGGTACTGTTCGGATCAGAGAGCTGAAACAGCTCGTTATGTCACTGCATAACAGTGGAATGGGCGTTATTATTGACGTTGTTTATAATCATACGGGACTGATATTCGAATCTTATTTTAACCAGACAGTCCCAGGTTATTTTTACCGTTTCAATCACGACGGCACTTTCTCTGATGGCAGCGGATGCGGGTCTGAACTGGCAACTGAACGGGAGATGGTCAGAAAATTCATCATCGATTCCGTCGCTTACTGGGCTGAAGAATACCACATTGATGGTTTTCGTTTTGACCTGATGGGTCTGATCGATATTGAAACAATGAATCAGATCAGAACCAGACTTGATAAGATTGATCCTAAGATATTTATATATGGAGAGGGCTGGAGTGCCGGAGAAAGTCCTCTACCTGAGAAATTCCGTGCTGTTAAGACCAATACCAGCCGGCTGGATCGGATTGCATCATTTTGTGATGATCTGCGCAATGGATTAAAAGGATCTCCTTTTGATAAAAATAATGCCGGATTCATCAGCGGAGTAACCTTGCGCGAGGAGCAGCTTAAATTTGGCATTATCGGTGCGATAGAACATGATCAGATTATCTATAATTTTGTCGACACTTCCAGAAAAGCCTGGGCAAATTCACCTGCCCAATGTGTGAACTATGTATCTTGTCACGATAATTATACCCTGTTCGACAAGCTTCAGTATTCCTGTCCGGAAGCATCGCCCGAAACGATCGAACGGATGGCCAGGCTTGCTTTCGGTGTAATTTTCACTTCGCAGGGAGTACCCTTTATTCATGCCGGTGAGGAGATGCTTCGTTCAAAGGGAGGACATCCGGATTCTTACCGCTCGCCTGATTATATTAATCAAATTGACTGGACCCGAAAAGTACATTATCCGGGACTAATAAGCTTTTTCAAAAATTGCATTCAATTGAGACTACAGCATCCGGCTTTCAGAATCTTCGATGGTGATATAGTCCGGTCTAAACTCAGATTCTTTGGAAAGTATATTCCCGGAGTTATCGCTTATGAACTTTGTGATCATGCCAATGGCGATCGTTGGCGGCGGATACTTGTTCTTCTTAATGGAAATAACTACTCAGTCGAATACGAAGTGCCAATGGAAAACTGGTTAATTGTGGCTCAAAACGGAGAAGTAATGCCAAACGGCGGTGGTCATACAAAAACCAGCCTTGTTCGGCTACATGCCATTTCTATGATGATCCTGGCTACGGAAGATTAGAATGCCGCCATCAGCAGATTAATATCTGTAACCGGAATATTAAGCACGTTACCAATATCCTGATTGGTTAAAACTCCGTTAAAAACATATATCCCTTCGCAAAAACCCCGGTTGGTTTTGACATATTGATTAATGCCGCCCGACTCGCCGATTTCAAGCAGCATTGGAGCAAGTATATTACTCACTGCAATAGAGGTAGTTCGTGCAACACGCGAGGTCATATTGGGTACGCAATAGTGGATCACACCATGCTCAACGTAGGTTGGTTTATTATGGTTGGTGATTCTTGATGTTTCAATACATCCTCCCTGAATAATATTGAGATCGATAATAACCGAATTTTCTTTCATCCCTTCAACCATCTCTTCCGGGACAATAATTTTGGGCACTTCATTCATAGAAAGAGCCCCAATTACAACTTCAGCAGTTCTCAAAGCTTTTCGGAGCGCTTTGGGATGAAAAACGGAGGTAAACACGCGTTGGCCAAGCCTTGATTGAAAATCCATCAACTTTGAAATCGAATCGTCGAAAACTTTTACGGTTGCACCAAGAGCGAGCGCAGTACGTGCAGCATATTCAGCTGCAGTTCCGGAGCCGAGAATAACTACTTCAGTCGGAGAAATTCCAGTTACAGAACCAAGTATTACCCCTTTCCCGTTTCGGGAAGAGCTCAGATATTCACTCGCAACAATCATGGCTGTATTGCCCATAATCTCGCTGAAAATCCTCTCAACCGGAAATATGCCATTTTCGTCTTTCATATATTCAAAACCAACAGCCGTAACTTTTTTTCGCATCAGACGACGAACCGATTCCTGCGTTTGCAAAGTCAAATAAAGCGGTGAAAGCAGGAGTTGGTTACCTTTGAGCATTTCGCTCTCATCTTTCGTAAAAGGAGCCATTTTTAAGATGATATCACATTGAAAAATTTCGCCTGCGGAATGACAAATTACACCCCCGCAATCGGAATAGGCTTTATCTGAATAATTAGCCCCCTTTCCGGCACCGGATTCCACAAATACATCATGCCCGCTATTGACAAGAAATTCAACAGACTGAGGCGTTAAAGGCACACTGAATTCAATCGATGCAGAATTATCGGGAATGCCGATATTCAATTTAATGTTTCGCGGACCTCTCTTGTAAAGTTCTTCTCTGGGAAGAAGCTGGTCTTCGGCCAATGTTGATAGTTTCCCACCTTTCCTTTGATTCATAATCTGATTATTTTAAACAAATATCATCACTTTGATTCAATGACCCTTTTCCCGTTTTCCAACTCTTTCAGGTACACTCTGACGGCAATTTCAGGCAAAAGCGATTCAATTAATTCGGGCCATTCGATAAAACAATAGTCTCCACTGTAAAAGTAATCTTCGTATCCAAAATCATAAGCCTCACTTAGGCTTTTGATGCGATAAAAATCGAAATGAAAAATAGTGCTGTTATTTTCGGTTTTATACTCATTAATAAGCGAAAAAGTTGGAGAAGTGACATAGTCAAGTACCTGCATCTCTTCGCATAATGCCTTGATAAAAGTTGTCTTACCTGCCCCCATATCACCATAAAATGCAAAAATCCGGTCGGCCGGGTGAGCCTGAATGAATTTTCCGGCTATATGATTAATCTCGGAAAGTGATTTAATTTCTGCACTGAACATTTTTCTGGTGTTTTTCACCTCAATTTTAATAAAAATCCAGCTTAATAAAAAGCAATCCTATAATTTTTTAGGATAGGATGAAACTTCTGAAGAATGATCAGGGATGAAAGTGCTATAAATTAGGTTTACTCGTCAATTATTTTCGTATTTTTGAAGCCATAAATCAGATATCATAAATAGCTATCAATGAATATTCCATCAAATTTGAAATACACGAAAGACCATGAATGGATTCGTGTTGAAGGTCCGGTTGCTTTTATCGGGATCACTCATTTTGCTCAGGGCGAATTAGGCGATATTGTCTATCTTGAAATTGAAACTGTCGGCGAAACCTTAGCAAGAGAAGAAGTATTCGGAACCATCGAAGCTGTAAAAACTGTTTCGGACTTGTTTATGCCGGTTTCGGGCGAGATTCTCGAAATGAATGAAGCCCTCAATGATGCTGCCGAACTTGTCAATTCGGATCCTTATGGCAAAGGATGGCTGGTTAAAATCAAAATGGATGACCCGTCAGAACTGGATGAGTTATTATCTGCAGATCAATACCAGGAGTTGGTTGCCGGCTAATGATTTAACAATAACAGTTGATCCCCTTTTTTTTTCAAAAAGTTGAATCGTTAACTTTTTAACGTTTTGTTGCTTTACAGTCAGAAATCACTCCTGTTTCAAACAGGCTTGATTCCTGACTTTTTTTATGTATAATTTGTTTTTGCGGAAAAAATTTGATTGAATCTAATATACAATACTTATATTTTATGACTATATTTGATAAATAAATGTTTTGTTTTGAAAAAAACCGTGAACATAATATGGATCAAAGCTCTCTTCTTTTCACTATATATTCTGGTGGGCTGTTCATTTTATGGATTTTCACAACAAGATCCGGTGTACACACAGTATATGAATAATTTGCTGACAATTCAGCCGGCTTATGCGGGAAGTTCCGGGTCACTTAATGTTACAGGAATCTCACGTGCACAATGGGTTGGTTTCCAGGGTGCTCCAAACACCAATACCTTAACAATAAGTGCTCCGCTACGAAATTTTAATGTGGGATTGGGACTGTCAATTGTCAACGACAAATGGGGTCCGATCCGGCAAAATGGAATCTATGTTGATTATGCTTATCGCGTAAGGCTCCGTGAGAATCAGTATCTTTCATTTGGAATAAAAGGTGGATTTAATATTTATCAGGCTTTTTTATCGGATTTAATCCTCGATAATCCCAACGACCCGGTTTTTTATTATGATGTTAATTTCAAGTTTCTTCCTAATATGGGGCTTGGATTTATGTGGCATAGCGACCGCTTTTTCATTGGCGCCTCAGCTCCCAAGATATTAAAAAACAGGATCCAAAGTCAGAATACAGAAAATGTTTACCGCGAAGTACTGCACTTTTACGGCATGGGAGGTTATGTGTTTTTTTTGAGCGATGTCCTTAAGTTAAAACCAACAGTATTATACCGGTGGGCCGAACGGACGCCCAGTTTTGTGGATCTTACGGGTAGCTTTTTACTTTACGACCGGGTTTGGATTGGCGCTACTTACCGAATCAAAAATTCTTATGGGTTCATATTCCAGTTTAATGTGAATAACCAGCTTAAATTTGGCTATTCCTATGATCAGACATCTTTTCACCCTACTCAGGTTAATTCAGGCACCCATGAATTTCTGATCAGCTATGATTTTGTTTACGGGCGCAGAGGGCGTCAGATCACTCCGAGGTATTTTTAGCATTAGTTTTCAAGAAAATACCTCAGCTGATCGAGCATAATCGGGACATCAGCCGGATCCACGCCTTGTTTAATCAAATTTGGCAGATCTTCATCAAAAGCATCCATAAAATCTTTTTCGGAGCTTTCCGGATCATTAATACTTTTTTTATAAAATTCCAGCGCAATTTTTCTATTGCCCAGGCACCACTGTACATGCCCCATATTAAGCAGGTCATATTTATTCGGAGCATCGCTGATCAGCCGCTCAAAATATTTATCAGCTTGTTCAACTTTACCGGTAAGGAAGGAGCACCACCCAATGGGTCTCCATATTTTCTTATTGCCAGGGGACAGATATTCGACTTTATAATATGATTTAAGAGCCTCGTCATAAAGATTCATCTCCATCTGGCACTGTCCGATCGATACGTGTAAACTTAAATTATCCGGTTCAAGTATTTCCGCTTGCTTAAAGTATTCGAGAGCTTTAGCAGGCTTTTTAAGATTTCTGTAGCATAGCGCAATCTTTTTAAGGATCCATCGTTTATTTTGATCGAAAAGATCAGCTTTAAGGTAAAAATGAAGCGCCTTTTCATAATCTCCCATTTTCTGGTAACAAAAGGCAAGTTTCTGAAGCATTTCGGCATCATCAGCTCCCTGAAGCAATAACCCGAATAAGTCGGCCGCTTCGGGAAAATAATTTTTGGCAAAATTAAATTCAGCAATGCTGCGTTGAATTTTCAAGTCTTCGCCCAATAATTTCGAGAATGCATATTTATGATGAAAATCAAATTTCCATGCAAAAATGTCTTCAAAACCATCATGTTGAGGATGAATTTTGAAAAACCGATAAAGATCTCTGGTATATTGACTGATAATTATTTCCGCTTTTTTGTTGTGCGCCAAAAACGATTCATCATTCGCAATTTCATCACTCTGTTCAGTTTCGGCTTTTAAAGAATCACTTACCATTTTCTTGTAGTCGGGCGGGATATTTAAAATACTGAAAAAGAAAGAATATTTATCTGAATTACAAAGCATTGGAGACTTCATAATTAATTGCGTGAATGCAAGATCTTCTCCCGATTCTTTATTGATAGGGTTGTTGATGATTTCGGGGTGCTCAGGAGTAAACGGAAAAAACCAGTTAGCCAATTCGCTGAAAAATGGAAATTGCTTTAACATTGAAAATGAGCTTAAAAAAACATCAGCTCCCTCCATCTGAAGTTCTGTCAATTCCTCCATTTTCCCCATCAAGCCTGGCACGTCTTTCAGTATTTCCTTCCATTCCGGATTTTTGTCATCAGAAAGACCCTCGCCCAAAAAGCTTTCAATGCTTAATTTATTTCTAAGATTCGGACTCAACTTGATCATTTCGGGTAGAATTTCATCCTGGAGTTTTCGTTGTATCTTTTCGGTTTCTTTGCTGCGGATAAATTGGAGAATTGATTTTTCAAAATTCAGCTTAAACCGCGAATCCTCAATTAAAATCTGTAATCTCCCTGTGATACCATGAAAAAAAGGCATTCTTTGATCATAGAAATAGATACCTATCAACAAGCCAATCAAAGCCCGCTGACTTATCTCCTCGTCAGGATGTTCATATGCATGAAAAAGGAGTATGATCTTCTGTTCATCGAAAAACCGCATAAGACTGAGTGTGAGACCAGTAACAATAAGTGATTTTTCATAAAATGGGACAGATTCACTCTTTAAGAGCGAATGAAAGAATTGCGTTTCATCTGCTGTCAAACGATCCGCAAACCAAAAATGGTAGAATAAAGTGAATATTTTCTGCAGATGTTCTGCTCTTTCCGATCGGGTATCTCCATTTTCAACAGTCGTATTTTCAGGCAGTGACCTCAGTTCTTTTTGAATTGAATAGTTATCCAAATTCTTGAGAAAATCCCCAAAATTTGTGATGTAGTGCTTTGCAAATCCACGTTTTTTTTGATATTCAACAGATTGAGAAAATTTCATCCGCAGATTTTCAAAGGTGCGGTCTGTAAGCTCGAAAGTAGCAATCAATAAATGATCATAAATCTTTTGCCGTTCAGGATCGTTGATTCCTTCGACCGTATATTTAAGCATAAATTTGTAATTCTGCTCCAGAGTGATGTATTCATCCCGAAATTCCCCAAGTGCAGTTTCCGAAATTAACTGATCAATCAGGTCGAAGGCAGGCTTGAGCTTGCGTTCCGATATCAGGTTACATATATGAATGTATTTCTCCTTTAGTGGTTTCTCTGTCATCTCAATTGCTCTGTTACATCTTTATCAAATTTACGAGAAAAAATAGTACCACACAAAAATTATGAGTGGTAATTGGATTAAGTTAAGATGAATTTTTATCTTTGGGGCATTAACTATGGACTCGTAAGAAATGAACACAAGACTCAGAAGTAAAGAAATCAGCTGGTTATCCTTTAACGAAAGGCTTCTTCAAGAGGCAACCAGAAATGAAGTCCCGCTGATTGAACGACTTAAATTTCTTGGCATATATTCCAATAATCTTGACGAGTTTTTCCGGGTTCGTGTAGCCATACTTCGACGTTTAGCGATGGTAGGGCAGCTAACCCTTGCGGAAGGTGGAAATCCCCGTGAGATTCTTTCACAGATAGAGGAGATTGTTGTTGAGCACAGTACAAAATTTGAACTGATCTATAATCAGATATTAACGGAGCTGGTTCAGGAAAATATCTTCATTGTTAATGAAAAGCAGCTTTCCCCGGAACAAGGTGAGTATGTGACGCAATTCTTCAAAAGGGAAGTGAGGCCTCGTATTATGCCAATTATTCTTAAAAAAGGCAGCAAAATGCCTCTCCTTCGCGATGATGCTATTTATCTTGCCGTTGATATGGCAAAGAATAAAAATTCGGAATATGCACTTATTGAAGTCCCTACAGACCTGATTACCAGATTTGTAATTATCCCTTCTAATGATGATAAAACATATATTATTCTCCTCGAAGATGTCATTCGTTATGAATTGAATGATACCTTTTATATGTTTAATTACAAAAAAATCAGCTCCTATATATTTAAACTGACACGTGATGCCGAGCTTGATCTGGATGATGATGTGGCAGAAAGCTATGTTAAGCTGGTTGCAAAAAGCATTATAAAGCGAGGAAACAGTGCCCTTGTTCGGTTTGTTCACGAAAAAGAAATTCCCGAGAATTTACTTTCTTTTCTTCTTTATAAACTGAATTTCAAGAAGGAGGATGTAGTGATCGGAGGAAGCCGGATACATAATTTTAAAGATTTTATGGAATTTCCTTTAGTGGGATCCGAACATCTTTACTATAAACCGGTTAGTCCTGTAAAGCATAAGAAGATTGTGCATGGACAAACCTATTTGAACAGCATCAGTAAAGGCGACATTTTATTTCATTTCCCATACCACTCCTTTTTCCATTTTATCGATTTATTGCGTGAAGTTTCAATCGACCCAAAGGTGACTGAAATTATGATGACTGGCTACCGAATGGCTCGTAATTCTCACGTTATCAATGCACTGATTAACGCTGCCAGAAATGGGAAAAAGGTGACAATGGTTCTGGAGATTCAAGCCCGTTTTAATGAGCAGGAAAATATCCAATATGGTAATATGCTTGACAAAGAAAATGTTAAGGTAATATTAGGCGTTCCTGGCCTTAAAGTTCATTCTAAGCTTTGCCTGATTACACGTAAAGAGGATAAAGGAACAAAAAAATATGCCTTCGTAGGTACAGGGAATTTTAATGAATCAACTTCGAAAGTTTTTTCTGACGTCTTGTTATGCACGGCTGATCCTAATATTACCGCCGAGGTGACGCGTGTTTTTAATTTTTTTGAACGCAATTATAAAATCGGAAGATTTCAGCATCTGCTGGTCTCTCCTTTCACAATGCGGAATAAAATAGTTTTAATGATCAAACAAGAAATCGCAAATGCCAAGGCTGGAATTGAAGCGCGTATTTATCTGAAGTGCAATAATCTGGTTGATGCCGAAATTATTGGCAAAATCGAAGAAGCTGCTAAATGCGGTGTGGATGTCAGGCTAAATGTCAGGGGAATGTTTTCTATGTTTCCAACCTCTGCTGACGGGAAGGTAACCATTCCAGCTATTGGCCTGATAGACAGGTATCTTGAGCATTCTCGGTTGTTCTATTTCTATGATGGAGGCGACGAAAAAGTTTATATCTCATCATCTGATTTTATGACGCGGAACCTCGATAGAAGGCTGGAAGTGGCTGTTCCTATTTATGACAAAGAGATCAGAGAAGAATTAATCGATTTCTTTAACCTTCAATGGCAGGATAATACAGCGGCCAGAATTTTAGATAACGATTTAAATAATATCCTCAAAAGTCAGGATAAGGGACCCCGGGTTAAATCACAACTCGAATTTTATGATTATCTCCGCGAAAGAAACCTTCGGTAATCTTGACAGTAAAGATATTAAACAAAACATCCTGGCTGTCGGCATTCGCGAACTTGAGCTTTGGAAAAGAGCAATCACAGCTGATGAGAAACTCTTCAATCAGCTTTATAAATTCATATTCTCAGACGAACAGAGATTGGCATGGCGCTCTTGCTGGATTCTCGATACTGCCTCCGAAGAATTTCCCGATTTATTTGCCGGCAAGCTTCCCGATCTTATCGAAGGACTTTCAACTACAAAAAACAGTTCATTAAAAAGACACTTTACCAGGATTTTAAGCCGTTACCAAATTCCGGAGGAGTTCCTTGGAATGGTTGTCAACCTTAGTTTCGACCTCCTTAAACCTTCTGAGCCAGCTGCTGTTCGTGTAAATGCACTTCAAATCCTGTACAATATTGCACTTCAGTTGCCGGAATTAAAGGGAGAACTTATTGCTGTGCTTGAGCAATTAATCGAGGACGGAGGTTCTGCAGGATTTATCAACAGATCGACCAGACTACTCAAAATACTTCGATCTTAATGATGCATAAAGGTGCTGAAAACAGATACCGAAATGATACCCCAAATTATGATTGAAAGGATCATATAAGACATAAAATGGTGATTATGCTTAAAGTATTTATTGCCCAATAAGGCACCTACGGGGATAGAGAGAATTACGGGCGAAAGGATTGCAAGTCCCCATATACCAAATCGCTGACGCAAAATGACGATAATTTTATTCCTTCTTGTGAATTTCCTGGCATTTATCAACTTGCTCTTTCGTTCTTTCCTCCATAATTCGAATCTTACTTTAAAGATAACCGGTGTAAAATGATACACCATCGGCCATAGTAATTTTAGCTCCTTGAAAAGAAATCCAAAGAAATAGTAATAAAATAAAAATCCTAGAATTCCCCCTGTCTCAATGAAAAAAAAAGTCTCCAATTCATTCAGCTTGAGGCTAAAAGAATATGGGGTCGCCCAAAAGTACTTTACACTTGCAACCAAAAAAACACTAATTACCTTAAGAATGTACTCCATCTTTACAAAAATAGCAGGAATGCAGCCATTACAACAATCTGTTTAGTTAAAAAATATTATCAGTGCCATTCAAAAATGTTCGTTTTTTCATTTTATAAACATATGTTTATCATTCGATCTGAACAAAACATTGTTTTTTTTGTTCGGGTATATTATGGATACGTTAAATTTATATATCAGCATGTTTTACGGGCTAATTGGCTTGGTGCTGCTCTCCGGTAGTTTTTGGGTGAGACCCAACACTAAAAGCTGGTCGTTTTATAGTATTGTAATCTTTGGGTTTCTTTTGGCAGGAGTGATTATACATTCTTATCTCTTAGCAATTTCGGCATTGCTTGCGGCATTGATAAATATTTACAGACTTCGTATGCATATCGCCAAAAACAGAACTTTGGAAGTGATATTTATTGATGACAGAGAAGACTATTACCTGAACCATTTTTTAGACTATTACCGCGAAGACATAGAGAAGTATTTCCCTCGCTTTGACTTTAATATTGAAGATGAATTTCTCATTGCATTGCTTTTTTCCAAGATGGAAACTGTTGGACTGATTATTGCAGAGATAAAAGATGTTGACACTTTAAGGATTTGTGTTGATTATATGGTTCCTAAACACCGCAACTCAGAACTGGCAAAAACTTTTTATCAATGCGAAATGCGATGTATCGATTTTTTAGGATACCGTAATTTATATATTGAACCTCAAAGTAAAGCACATAATAACTACCTTGAAAGGATTGGTTTCAGACTTGTCGATGGGAAGTATGTAAACCAATAGGCAAAACCAATAAACTTTATTATGTTTTCCTGACATCTTAACCCTGAATTATTGAATAATATTTTGTACCTTCATAAATATTTGAGTCTGCATTCAATAGCATGATTTATCAATTTATTTTTGGTGTTCAAACTATTATTATCAGCCCTTATGTCAAAAGAATTTATCAGTTGTCTTTTGCATGTTGTGATAGGAACCAGTCAGCAGAAGAATTTTCTGACAGCTGATGTCCGAAGCCAACTCTCTACATACCTTTCGGCCGTGGCAAAATCGAAAGGAACCAAGATCGTTGCTCTTGGCGGAACTGAAAATCATATTCATTTTTTGTTGGCGCTTCCTTCAAAACTCTCTATTGAATCGGCAATCATCCCATTAAAACAAAGCGCTACAACCTGGTTAAGGCAAAACTTCGATCCATTGCGTTCTTTCAGCTGGGCGAGCGGATTCGCGGCCTTTTCTATTGGCAGATCGCAGCTTGACAGCACTTTACTGTATATCCAAAATCAGGAACAATACCACTGGAAGCGATCATTTCAAGAGGAATATATCGAATTTTTGAATTTTCATCATTTACCCTACAAAGAGTCTTCACTCTTTGATGAATAATTCTTTATCTTTACCGCACACTTTATTATCAATATAAATCATTCCTATTTTTATTTATGAAAAATTCAAAAATACTTTTCGCACTATTCATCCTGTTATCAATAGCCTTATCTTCTAACGGAGCAGAAAAAGGATATCAAAAAATACTTGGAAAGTGGGATTTCTCGGCTCCAAACGCCCCACAGCCATACGATAGCGGAGTTCTGACCCTTAAAGAGACTGATCAAAAACTTGGTGCAGAGTTTACTATTCAGGGACAAGCAATGACAGTACCCAAAATAGAATTTGAAGCCGAAACGCTAACTTTGTATTTTACAGTGGAAAACACCCCGATTACCTTAAAGTTCAAGATCAAAGACGGACTGCTGGATGGTTCGACTGAAACACCAAACGGAACGATAACTGTTACGGCAAAACCATCAAAAAAATAATTACTTAATCCATTCTATGCTTGCAAATAGGAAACGCCATGAAATTTCATGGCGTTTCCTATTTGCAAGTATCTTATTATCGTGTGAGGTACTGTTTTTCGTAATATTTTTCATACGCACCTGATGAAACATTTTCAAGCCATTCGGGGTTGGCAAGATACCAATCCACTGTTTTTTCGATCCCTTCTTCAAACTGAAGCGAGGGTTTCCACCCTAGTTCATGCTGAATTTTAGTGGAATCAATCGCATAGCGTAAGTCGTGACCGGCACGGTCTTTCACGTAGGTAATTAACTTTTCTGATGTTCCTTCTTCTCGTCCAAGCTTATGATCCATTGTTTTGCATAACTGACGTATCAACGCAATATTAGTCCATTCGTTATTCCCTCCGATATTATATGTTTCACCATTTTCCCCTTCGTGAAATACCAGATCGATAGCTGCCGCATGATCTTCCACATAAAGCCAGTCACGGATATTCTCACCTTTCCCATAAATCGGAATTGGTTTGTTCGTACTGATATTATGAATTGCCAGAGGAATCAGCTTCTCCGGAAATTGATTGGGTCCATAATTATTAGAGCAATTTGTGATAACAATTGGCAATTTATAAGTATTGTGATAAGCTCTTACCAAGTGATCGGAACTCGCTTTTGAGGCAGAGTAGGGACTTTGAGGATCATAGGAAGTAGTCTCCAGGAAAAGTCCTGTTTCTCCTAATGAACCATACACCTCGTCGGTCGAGATATGATAAAACCGCTTTCCTTCAATGTTATTTTTCCATATTTCGCGGGCTCCGTTCAGTAAATTTACCGTGCCAACAATATTGGTCATAATGAATGACATAGGATCAGATATCGAACGGTCAACATGCGATTCTGCAGCAAGATGCAAAACCCCGTCGAACTGATATTTTTCAAACAAGTTGCTCACAAATGCGGCATCATTGATGTCTCCTTTAACAAATTCATAGTTTGGTAAGGCATCGATATCCTTCAGGTTTTCCAGATTTCCTGCATAGGTCAGCAAATCGAGATTAACAATATTATACCCGGAATATTTATTTACAAATCTCCTTACTACATGTGAACCGATAAAGCCAGCGCCTCCGGTAATCAAAATATTCTTCATGCTTTTAAATAGATTAGGTATGACGTTAAGTCTTTAAATGTGTTATTAACTGATGTTTCTTATCTTTTTCTCCCAATTCCAGGCGGATTGCAGTGTGTCATGCAATGATACTTCGGCTTTCCATCCCAAAACGGTATTTGCCCTTGTAGTATCCGCATAAATTTTTTCAATGTCACCGGCTCTGCGATCAACAATTTTATAATTCAGTTTTACACCTGTTGCATCCTGAAAAGTGTTAACTACCTCAAGCACCGTATTCCCATTCCCTGTACCAATATTAAAATACTCAAAACGATCAGTATTTGTTTTATTAATCAGTCGGTTAATTGAAATCACATGTGCTTTGGCAAGATCTGTCACGTTAATATAATCGCGGATACAACTCCCGTCCGCAGTATCATAATCGTCTCCAAAAACACTTAGCTGCTGACGAATACCCGCAGCGGTCTGTGTGATAAAAGGAACAAGATTGTTGGGCACGCCATGAGGAAGTTCCCCGATTAATCCCGAAGGATGTGCCCCGATAGGATTGAAATAACGTAAGGCAATCACGTTCAAACCGGGACTGACATTTACCACATCACGAAGTATATCTTCACTTATAGCCTTGGTATTTCCATAGGGAGATTCGGCATCTTTTTTTGGTGTATCCTCTGTAACAGGAAGTTGATCTGGCTGACCATAAACGGTACATGATGAGGAAAATACCAGATGAGGGACTTTGAATTTCGACATCCCCTCTAAAATATTCATTAAGGAGACTAAATTATTGCGATAATAAAGGAGTGGCTTTTCGACTGATTCACCAACTGCCTTGAAAGCTGCAAAATGGATGACTGCTTCAATTCCCGGATATTTAACAAAAAAGGCTTCCAACTTTTCATTATCCAGCAGGTTGAACACTTCGAATGCCGGTCTGATTCCAGTGATCTTTTCAATTTTATCGACTACCTCAGCTGATGAATTCGACAGATCATCTATAATTACAACATCGAAACCACTTGTTTGCAATTCAACAACAGTATGTGAACCAATATATCCGGTTCCTCCTGTAACTAATATTTGTTTTCCCATTTTATTAATTTACCCAGATTCAAAGTTACGATAATTTAATTATTTTTGATACTCTGAAAAACAGGTTATGGATATCACATTTTATTTAGTAGAATTATTGCGTTTGCATGATTGCGTTATTGTTCCGGACCTCGGTGGTTTTGTTGCCAACTATCGTCCGGCTGAAATGGATCTTGCACATAACCGTTTTAGTCCGCCCGTTAAAGAGATCATATTTACCGGTAAGTTAACTAAAAACGACGGATTATTGGTGAATTACATTTCAGAAACCGAAGGAGTAGGCTACGTGGAAGCGCGTCAGATTATTTCCGAATTTGTTGACGAAATCTGGTCAAATCTTGAAAACGGAGAAAAACTTGAATTTCAGAACATTGGATCCTTACAATTCGACAGAAACGAAAAACTGATTTTTGAACCTGCCATTCATGAGAATTTTTTACTCGATGCATTTGGAATGGAAGGATTTCAGTTTCCGCAGCTCACAAATAAAGACATCATTTCTACCAAAAGAATTTTTGCCGATAAGGATGCGGTACGCCCTGTTTTCAATTCCCGAAAAGTAAGGGCTTTGGCTATTGGCATTCCCGTTTTACTGGCTTTGATTTTTGTGCCGGTTTCGAAATACTCATCCAAAAACACGTTAAACAGTATTTTTCAGTCCTCAAGTACGACTTCAATACCAATTAATGATCGTCTCGTTCCTTCAAATATATTTAAGACCGATTCCGCCACATTTAGTAAAGTGGCTCTAGCAAAAATTGATTCCGCAGCAAGTCAGTCTTCAATAATTTCGTCACTTGCTGAGGCAGCATCAGTCAAAACCGATGCACGGTTTAGGGTAATCGGGGGAACATTCCAGTTCCGCGAAAATGCTCAGAAATTTTTTGAACGCCTTCAGGCTAATGGGTTCAAATCTGAAATAAAAATTCAACCCAACGGGTCATTTTTGGTTGTTGTACAGTCTTATACAAATCGAAAAGAAGCTATTACAGCATTGAATACATTGCGTCAGGCTGAACCTAAGACCGGTTACTGGTTATCTGTAAAATAGAACTTTATTTTCTTCGAAAGAGTTATAACAGTTAATACTGCATATCTTATCATTTGCGTTTAGGATTGTCTCCCGGCTGTTTCCAGAACTGCCTTAAACACCCGCATAAAATTACCGCCCCAGATTTTCCGGATTTGCTCTTCGTCATAACCGCGTCTGACAAGCTCCAGGGTTATATTTCCCATTTCGGATACATCGTAACAACCCGAAACTGCGCCACCACCATCGAAATCGGTTCCAATTCCCACATGATCGATTCCCGCAATTTTGATAATATGGTCGATATGATCGACTACATCTTTTACTGTGGCCAAATTTTGAGGAAATTTTTTTGATACTTCACGCCATTCATCCCAGCCTGCCCGCTCCTGTTCGGCAGAAAGACCTTCGAAATTATGGTATTTTATCCGTACAACTGCTCTTGCAGAATCGCGGCCCGGATTCGGTTCAGGTGATTTCACATAATCGCTCAAAATACACATCTGGATTACACCTCCATTTTTAGCAACTGCCCGAAGTCCATCGTCGGTGAGATTTCGCGGGTTATCACATATAGCTCTCGAACATGAATGACTTGCCATTATTGGAGCCTTGGTTATCCTGAGAACATCATAAAGTGATGAATCTGAAATATGTGAGACATCAATCATCATCCCCACGCGGTTCATCTCTTTAACAACCTCAACCCCAAAAGGTGAAAGTCCATTGTGCTCAGCCCCTTTTTTGTCAGTCGAAGAGTCGCAGATATCGTTGTTTGAGGTATGGCAAAGCGTAATATAACGGACTCCGAGCTGCCAGAATTTCTCGATCATTGTTAAATCGTGCTTTATGGCATACCCGTTTTCGATACCAATATAAATTGCCCTTTTCCCACTTTTTTCAATTGTATAGGCATCTTTTGGAACCCGTGCTATCTGAGCCAATTCGGGGGCAGCCTCCACGCTTTTGTAAATTGACTTTATAATTTCAAATGCTTTTTTATTCGCCTTTTCGTGTCCTTCATCTGTTCGCACTCCCTGACTTAAAAAAACCGCATAGAACTGCGCATCCAGACCGCCTTCTTTCATTCGCGGAAGATCAGATTTGGTGCCGGTCTCTTTTGCATTGTGCCTTTCAGCTATGTTGAAATCCGATCTTAACAGATTCATAGGAGTGTCGGTGTGGGTATCAACAGTAAGCACTGCATTGTGAATGCGAGCTGCTTTTTGCTCCAATTTTTCCTTTTGCTCCGGCTGAAATGCCATCGTGATCGTCAATAATAAAGTTAAAAAAATAATAATTTTCATAAGTCGATCTTAAAATGCGTAATGTTAGCTGTATGGATATTCCCGAAAAAAATATTCTAATCGTGCTCAGTATGGCACAATCTCTAATTCGATAGATAACAGAATTTCAGATTAAACTTTGATGGTTTTTGAGTAAAAAAAAAATCACACTTTATAAGTGGCCAGACGGCTGAGATATTTTCCAATGATGTCAAATTCGAGATTAACGACGGTACCTTCTTTAAAGGTATGAAAATTGGTATTTTCATAAGTATAAGGGATGATTGCTACCTCAAAAGAATTATCTTTTGAGTTAACAACGGTAAGACTAACCCCGTTGACAGTTGCTGAACCTTTTTCAACGGTCATATAACCCTGACGGGCCTTTTCGAGGTCGAAACCGTAACTAAATGTGTAATACCAGCTTCCATCCGCCTCTTCAACTTTAGTACACACAGCGGTCTGATCCACGTGACCCTGAACGATATGACCGTCGAGGCGTCCGTTAATCATCATACTTCGCTCGAGATTTACTTTGTCACCAACTTTCAGCAATCCAAGGTTCGATTTTATTAATGTCTCCATGATCGCGGTAACGGTATAAGAGGATTCACTCTTTTTTACGACGGTAAGGCAGACGCCATTATGTGAAAGACTTTGATCGATCTTTAATTCCCCGACAAAATCGCAGTTTAAAGTCAGATGAACATTTTCGCGTTCTTTTTCAATAGCAACAACAGTGCCCATTCCTTCAACAATTCCTGAAAACATGATGTATGAGTTTTAAATTTCGCGACGAAGGTAACTTTTTTAAACCGTTTTTATTACCTTGCGCCATAAAATTATATAACTATGGCGACATCCCGAACCGTTTATTTAGGAGATCTTAGAACTGAAAATGAACACATTAGATCAGGTAAAACTCTAATCACTGATGCACCCGTTGATAATCAGGGTAAAGGAGAGGCGTTTTCGCCAACTGATTTAGTAGCTACAGCCCTCAGCGATTGCATGATGACCATTATGGGTATTAAAGCCAGAGATAAAGGACTTGATCTTGCTGGGACGATCATCGAAACAACAAAAATAATGTCAGATGAACCAAGAAGGATTGGAGAGATTATCGTAGAAATAACTTTCCCCGGGAACGATTTTTCCGATAAGGATAAAGCAATTCTTGAGGCGGTGACAAAAACCTGTCCTGTTGCTTTAAGCCTGCATCCTAATGTTAAACAGACTGTTAAGTTTAACTGGTAAACCCAATGATCCAACCCGATAAAAAAGTTATTGTCTTTTTGAAAAAGCATCACGTGCTTACACTGGCAACCTGCATTGATCTGCAACCTTGGTGTTGTAATTGTTTTTACGCCTTCGATGAAGAGAGAATGACACTCATCTTTACCTCAAATCCGGAAACCCGCCATATTCAGGAATCATTAAAGAACGGGCAAGTAGCAGGTTCTGTTGTACTTGAGACGAGCATTGTAGGAAAAATTCAGGGAATTCAGTTTTCAGGTGAGCTGAAACGTTCAGAAGGAGCTGAAGCCAATCATGTGAATAATGTTTATTTGAAGCGATTCCCTTTCACAATATTGATGAATACAACCCTTTGGGAGTTGAGAATAGATTATTTAAAGATGACCGATAACCGCCTCATTTTCGGTGAAAAACTGATTTGGGAAAGAGGATGAATTCGATAATGTGACAATTTAAAGATGAGAAAAGAGACCTGACCGAATGAAGACCAGGAGTTCTGAACCTCCTTAAATTAACGGTGATTATTGTGAGCAGCCTTTACCATAATTTTCAAATCTGCTTTATCCGAACATATCGGGGATAAACCGAAAAGCCATTTTCCCTTGTCGTGCCCTTATTTCGCTCCATGAATTTACTTCAAAATCAATACCCACTGTTGAACAGGTAGGAACGTCGTCGTTGAATTCGAGCAACAGGTGATGCATATAATAATAGATGGTTGGGTTGTGCCCAAAAACGATTACTGTCTCTTTCACATCCTCCATTTCGTTTAGCATCGCAAGAAAATTTTCAGGTGTTTTACCGCTGTAGAGCTTTTTCTCGAATAGGATTGACCCAACGGGATAACTCAGGGTGCTGGCATAAATTTTAGCAGTCTGACTTGTTCTCACTGCGGGACTGGCCATAAAAAGATCGGGCAGGATATTCATCTTCTGAAGTTCGAGACTAATTGTCAGCGCATCATTTTCCCCTCTGTCCGTCAGAGTGCGGTCATAATCCTGATCGTAACCATGTGAAACACTTTTGGCGTGGCGGACAAGAATTATTCTCTTCATTTTTTCTGGTTTTACTTAAATATATTCCGACACATAAAGATACAACAAGTTGATTTGTTTTTTTTTGCAAATCGTCGTATTTAAACGATGATGTCATCCCGGAATTTACATTAAAAACCCCTGATCAAAAAGTTTTGACCAAGGGTTTTTTCCAATATAAATTGATCTTTTCGGGAAAAGAAAATCAGTTAGTTTTTTTCTATCTCTTTCCACACTAAAGCACTTGCTCCGACGATTGCGACGGTTCCTTCTTTCAATTTCGAAGGAAGTATTTTCACTTTATTGCGGAAAGTAGGAAGCAGAAAACGTTCCATACTCTCTTTGGTTGGTTTGAAAATATAATCACCTGCCGCAGCTGCTCCTCCGAAAAGGAAGATAGCCTCAGGACTAAGATGATGAACAGTGTCAGCTAATGAGCGACCAAGCAATTCACCCGCATTCTGAAATACTTCTTTCGCAATTGGATCGCCATTCTCGGCTGCATCAAAAACGATTTTAGCTGTCATTGCAGCATACGGAACTTTCGCTAATTCGCTTTCAGTAGCATTGTATTGAGCAAGTAATTCATATACAGTCCGTTTGATTCCGGTTGCAGAGCAATATGCCTCGAGATGTCCAACGCCGCCGCACCCGCATAACCTTCCGTTAGGAACCAGGGTAGTGTGTCCGCATTCTCCTGCAAAACCGTCAGCGCCATAAACAAGATCACCGTTTACGATGATTCCGCTTCCCAGTCCGGTTCCTAAGGTAATCATTACAAAATTTTTCATCCCTTTGGCGCCTCCGTAGATCATTTCTCCAAGAGCAGCAGCATTGGCATCGTTTGTAAGTTTTACATGCTTGATTTCAGGAAAATTTTTCTGTATCAGTTCAGTAAAATGAATAACGCCAACAAACGGAAGATTGGCAGCGTTTTCAATTGTGCCGCTATAGTAATTTGCATTAGGCGCTCCGATCCCGATACCTGCAATTTCAATCTCCGGATTAATCTGTTTCACTGTTTCTATTGCAGTCCTGATCTCGACAGTAAGACTTGCAATATATTTATTAATCAGCTCTTCAGAGACGGCCTCTGTCATATTGGGATTTTCCCTCTTTTGAGGAGTCAACAGCTGAGGCTTTTTCTCGTATAATACGTTGCCTTCCTGATCAACAACACCTATTGCGGTGTTCGTCCCGCCAATATCAATTCCAATTGCTACTTGTCTCATGCAAATTTTTAATTAATTATTATTTTATTGACTTGAACTATTAACAAAATCTATTTCAAATCCCGAAATTTTCTCCAATAATTCTGTTTACAAGATCTTATGCCGAACGAAGCTTGCTTCCTTTGACCGCGTAAAAGAAAATATACAAGTAGCAGATTGCAGGTACGATAAATGCCCAGGAATAACCTGATACATCAGCAATTTTACCCATGATCAAAGGAATAATAGCACCTCCGCAAATCAATGTATTGATAATACCTGATGCTGTGCTAAGTTCTCCCGGATCAAGGTCTTTAACCGCCAGGGTAAAGATATTGGGGAACATAATGGAGTTAAACATACCGATTGAAACCACGGCCCAAAGTGCAACACTACCCGAAGTAAAGGCTGTAATAAGTGCAAGAGAAGCGGCTAAAAGGGCAAATACTGCCAGCGAACGTCCTGCATTGCCTTTGCCAAGTTGCATAAATATAAAATTAGCAAGTGCTACGACCATAAATGTGGCTCCGATATTCCATGTCCAGTCGGTAACAAATGAACCTGACACCAAAGCAAGCAACAAGACCATAGCAACATATGTGTATTTCTTAACATTATCAGTAATATTTGAAAGCAAAATTGATCCAAAAAAACGGCCAATCATAGCTCCACCCCAGTAAATTGCAACATACTTACCGGCAATGGCAGGATCCATAGTCATTGTTGTTTTGAGGTAGTTCAAAATAAGTCCGCCGGTACCCACCTCTGCACCAACATAAAAGAAGATACCAAATGCTCCAAGCAAAACATGGGGGTGCTTCCAGACACTTTTTTTGACTTCTTCTGAACCGCCGCCAACTTCAGGCAGTTTGGTGAGAAAAATGGCAATCGCAGCAAGAACTACAATAATCCCAATGATGATAAATGGCATCTGAACAGTTTCAGCCTTTTGAGCAGCTGTGAGCATTTCTTTGACCCCTTTAAAAATAAAGACAGCAATAATCCAGGGAGCTACCATGGTTGCAATGGAGTTAAGAGCCTGTACAAGGTTAATCCGGCCTCCGGCTGTTTCTTCCGATCCAAGAGCTGTAACATATGGATTAGCAGCAGTTTGCAGAAACACAACTCCTGAAGCCAGCACAAAAGTCGCTGCCAGGAAAAGTGGAAAACTAAGCGATTTTGCTGCAGGAAAAAATAGAAAACTTCCGGCTGCCATCAGCAATAAACCTGCTATCAGCGCACTTTTATACCCAATTTTTTTGATATACAATCCAATGGGTATTGAAATGAAGAAATAGGTAATAAAGAATGCGAAACTTAATAACTGAGCATTAAACTCTGTTAATGTGAAAATATCTTTTACCTGTCCGCTAAGGGTTATGATAAAAGTAGTAGCAAATCCAAAAATAAAGAAGATGGATCCGATTACAGTCATTCCCAGGCCGTAATTTGCATTTTTTTGTTCCATAATTTGAAAATGTGTTTGTTAATTATTTGTTTGGATACTAATTTTTTTAGATTGAACAAATATAGAAATAATTAATTTGCATCACTTATTATTCCTAATTTTATGACCATAAATTTTAATTTCTAAACGATGAGTTATCTTCCTGAAATTGACCGGTATAATAATAAGACAGCCTACAGACGATGTGGGCGGAGTGGCATTAACCTTCCTGAAATCTCTCTGGGTTTATGGCATAATTTTGGCGGTGTCGATGTTTTAGAGAACGGTCGCTCAATGCTCCGTTACGCGTTTGACCAGGGAATTACCCATTTCGACCTTGCCAATAATTATGGGCCTCCTCCCGGATCGGCAGAAGAGAATTTTGGCGTAATCTTTAAGAAAGATTTCCTCCCCTTCAGAGACGAATTAATAATCTCAACAAAAGCGGGTTACCTGATGTGGCCGGGACCTTACGGCGAATGGGGCTCTCGTAAATACCTGTTATCCAGCCTGGATCAGAGTCTGAAAAGGATGGGCCTGGAATATGTTGATATCTTTTATTCACATCGGCCCGATCCCAATACCCCGCTTGAAGAGACAATGATGGCACTCGATTATGCTGTTCGCTCCGGAAAAGCCCTCTATGCCGGTATTTCAAACTACTCAGCCGATCTGACAAAAAAAGCTTCCGCAATACTTAAACAATTGGGCACTCCTTGCCTTATCCATCAGCCCAAATACTCGATGTTCGAACGGTGGGTTGAGAAAGGTCTTTTGGATGTTGCGGATAATGAAGGAATCGGAGTAATCGCCTTTTCTCCTTTGGCACAGGGATTACTGACCAATCGCTACCTCAACGGAATTCCTGAAGATTCGAGAGCGTCAAAGTCATGGGGTTACCTTAGAGAAGATCAGGTTGAACAAACCATTTCAAAAGTGAAACAACTGAATGCTGTCGCAGCAGAACGTGGTCAGTCATTGGCACAAATGGCTATTTCCTGGTTATTAAAAGACCGGAGAGTAACATCCGTTTTGATCGGGGCTAGTTCTGTCGCTCAGTTAAAAGATAATCTGGCCTCACGAAATAACATGAATTTTTCAGAATCAGAACTGAAAAAAATCGAAGAAATACTGGCAAAATAATGAATTCTCTTTTATTGGCCGGTAAATCTATCTTTCCCCTATTTTTGATCATACTTATTGGGATCGGAATGGTGCGCATCAAAGCCGTTCATCGGGGATGGGTAGATGTGCTGAATAAGTATGCATTATGGGTTGGATTACCTTCGTTGATATTTGCCGCATTAGTCCGGCTCGACTTTCAGTTCAGCGAATATTCCAGTCTGATTCTTGTAAATTCTATTTATTTAGTGGCTTGCATATTACTGGCTTTTCCGGTAAGCGCCATTTTTAGAACATCGCTGAAAACAAAACGAACACTTTTTCTGCTTTTGGGCTTTGGAAATATTTCCTATCTTGGTATTCCACTGATATCAAGTGCATTGGGGAACGATGCATTAGGCTCAGCCATTCTGCTTTCAGCGGTATATCCATTTTGGATGTTTACTCTGGCGATCGTCTTAATCGAAGTTACCGGTCACGAAAAAGTGAATATTTTGCATACTTTTAAGAAGCTGTTTTTAAACCCTCTGCTGATATCCGTTTTCCTGGGAATAATCGTATCATCCTTAAATATACCGATTCAAGGTGATGTGATGAAAACGCTTGATCTTTTTGGACAATCAGTCACCGCAGTTGTGCTGTTTTCTTTGGGAATTTTTTTAGGGTCGCAGCAAATTGGAAGTCGTAAAGAGTGGTGGCCTGTCTTAGGACTTTCTTTTGTGATTATGGTTCTTCTGCCTGGAATCTTTTATTTTTCAGCCAAAGGATCAGGAATGTCCGGACTTCAGTTTCGTACATCTATTCTCGATGCGGCAATGCCAATGGGACTTTCTGCCTATGCTATGACGGAACAATATCAATTAAACGCGCTGCTCACAGGCCGGCTGGTAATCCTGTCAACACTTCTTGCAGCCATCATACTTCCAGTGTGGATTGTAGTAACTGCCTGAAAAATATTTAATTACGAGCATTATAAGTAGTTGATCATTATTCATTGATAATTGATCCTTGATAATTGACCATTGATCATTCTGTAATTCTATCCTTTATCATCGAAGATTTTCCCAAAATACCTGATAGCGCAATCCTGAAGGGTTTTCAGTTTACGTTGCTCAGGGATCACCGGTGCAAGCGCTTTTTGACGAAAAACAGGCCAGCCTTCATCATCCTGACCAATTAATTCTACCAACCCCATCTCTTTGTAAAGGGTACAACTTCCCAGATTAATCAGATTGAGCTTCTCCTCTTTCGAGAATATCTGGTAAGTTAAGCCTCGTTCGCGGATACCTACCAAAAAAAGGACACCATTGAAATCAACTTCGATTCCAAACATTTCGCTTAAATATTTACATAGATCTTTCCAGTTATCCGGTGCTTTCATCAGAAGATAATTTTTTTTTAATTGCCTTATAGCCTGTCACGATTTATCGGGAGAACACCTGGGTTATCTTCATTCGTATTTGCGAAGCGAAGATTCAGGGGTGTTTCATCAATTGACTTTTTACAAAAATACGATTAAGAATCAAAAGATTAGTTAAAGAATGGTTTGTAGAAGGGGCAAAAGTTATACTTTTGTCGGAAAATCATTCTAAAGAGTTAATACATTTAGGATTCCATCAGTTATAATAATTAAGATGAAGAATTTACGAATTGCAGATATTTTGAAATCAGGCCAAGTAGGTGCTGAGATTACTGTCAAAGGATGGGTGCGCACTCGTCGGGGCAGTAAAAATGTGAATTTTATTGCTTTAAACGATGGCTCAACAATACATAACTTACAGGTAGTTGCTGAAGTTGAATCTTTTGGTGAAGAGTTTTTCAAGAGTATAAATACAGGTGCTGCGATTGGGGTAACCGGGAATCTGGTGGATTCAGCAGGTTCGGGTCAGTCAGTCGAATTACAGGCCTCACTGATTGAGGTGATTGGCGTTGCAGATCCTGAGAAATATCCTATTCAGCCAAAGCGTCATTCTCTTGAATTTTTGCGCGATATGGCCCACCTCCGGCCCCGGACAGCTACTTTCAGCGCTATTTTCCGTATGCGTCATGCAATGACATTCGCCATTCATAACTTCTTCAATGACAGGGGTTTTTACAATGTTCATACACCTATTATTACAAGTTCTGATGCCGAGGGAGCAGGTGAGATGTTTCGTGTTTCTACTCTTCCGGCCAAAGATGCTCCATTAGATGAAGAGGGAAATATCGATTTTACCCAGGATTTTTTCGGAAAAGCTGCCAATCTAACCGTTTCCGGACAGCTCGAAGGGGAACTGTTTGCCATGGCTTTATCCCGGATTTACACATTCGGTCCCACTTTTCGTGCCGAGAATTCTAATACCTCACGCCATCTGGCTGAATTCTGGATGATAGAACCTGAAGTGGCATTCTTCGATCTGAATGACAATATGGATCTTGCAGAAGAGTTCCTGAAGTATTTAATCAACTATGCATTAACTCATTGCATGGATGATCTTCTATTCCTGAGCAGCCGTCTGGTTGAAGAGGAGAAAAATAAACCAGCCGACCAGCGTTCTATGGAACTGATTGAAAAATTGAAGTTTGTAGCTGATAACGATTTTGTAAGACTGACTTATACCGAAGCAATTGAAATTCTCAAAAACTCGAAACAAAATAAAAAAGGGAAATTTCAGTATCCAATAACCGGATATGGAGCAGATCTGCAAAGCGAGCATGAACGGTTCCTTGTAGAGGTGGAATTTAAAAAGCCTGTTATTCTTACAAACTATCCAAAGGAGATTAAATCGTTCTATATGCGGTTGGATGACAATGGGAAAACAGTTTCGGCGATGGATGTATTATTCCCTCAGATTGGCGAGATCATAGGTGGTTCGCAGCGTGAAGAGCGGCTCGAAGTTTTGGAAGGCAGAATGGATGAAATGAATATTCCCAAAGAAGATATGCAGTGGTACCTCGATACCAGACGGTTTGGCGGTTGTCCTCATGCCGGTTTCGGACTTGGATTCGAACGTCTTCTCCTTTTTGTTACGGGGATGGGCAATATTCGCGATGTAATCCCTTTTGCCCGTACACCTAAAAATTGCGAATTTTAAAGTGGCACAAGACCAAATGCGATAACAGATAAAGAGCCTTATCAGTGTTTTTCAAATGCTCGATAAAATATTTTACCTTTAGAACCGAATAAGCGGTTGCCGAATATGCAGAAATTAAGTCTTCAACAGAAACTACTTCAAAAGCTTTCACCACAGCAGATACAGGTTATCAAGTTGTTGGAGTTGCCTAGTATGCTGATCGAACAACGGATTAAAAAAGAACTTGAAGAAAATCCGGTGCTCGAAATAGAGAGTGAAGCCTACGGTTCGTCAGAAGAGGATTATTCCAATGATTTGAAAACTAAGGAAGACCACGATAATGAAGAATTCTCTGTCAGTGATTATTTAAACGAAGAAGATTATCCTGCCTATCGGTACAATACCCAAAATTCTTCGAAAGATGATAAAGTTTCAGATATTCCTTTTTCAGATGGCACCTCGTTTCATGAATATCTTCAAGAGCAAATAGGAATGGAAATGCTGAATGAACGTGATAGTATTTTGGCAGAGCATATTATTGGAAATATTGATGAAGATGGGTATTTACGGCGCGAATTGGTATCAATTGTGGATGATCTTGAATTTACTCAAAATCTTAAGACCACTGAAACAGAATTAATCAAAATGCTTCGGCTGATTCAGGAACTTGATCCGCCCGGTGTTGGTGCCAGAAATCTAAGAGAATGTCTCCGGTTGCAGATTCTTCGTAAAGGAGATCAAAAACCCGAACTTAAACTGGCAGGACAGATTCTTCGGGATGGTTTTGAAGAGTTTACAAGAAAGCACTTCGATAAAATCGCCCATAAATTTGGAGTTGATGAAGATACGCTGAAAGATGCCATTGACGAAATTCTTAAATTAAATCCAAAGCCGGGCAGTTCATTCAGCAATAATATCAGTCAGGGAAATCAGACCATTGTTCCCGATTTTATTCTCGAGGTTGATGATGACGAATTGCAACTTAGTCTGAATCAAAAAAATGTTCCCGAATTAAATATCAGCCGACACTATTCCAATATGCTCCGGAATTATCAGGATAATCGAAAATCGATGACACGTGATGTGAAGGAAGCAGTTCTTTTTGTCAAACAGAAGATTGATTCAGCCAAATGGTTTATAGATGCAATTAAACAGCGGCAAGAAACACTCATGCTTGTTATGACAGAGATACTGATGTATCAGAAGGATTATTTTATGGAGGGAGATGAAACAAAAATGCGGCCTATGATCTTGAAAGACATTGCCGATCGCACGGGCCTCGATATTTCAACAATCTCCAGAGTCTCAAACAGCAAGTATATTCAGACCCATTTTGGAATTTATCCCGTGAAATTCTTTTTTTCCGAATCGATGCAAAAAGATACCGGTGAAGAAGTTTCGACGCGCGAAATTAAATCCATTCTGAAGGAATGTATTGATAATGAGAGCAAGCGCAAGCCAATTACCGATGATGAGCTTACCCAGATTCTAAATGATAAGGGGTACGAAATTGCTCGCAGAACAGTAGCCAAGTACCGTGAAAACCTTGGTATTCCGGTCGCCCGGATGCGTAAAGAACTCTAGGTAATAAATTTATACCCTATTCCTTTCAAGGTTCTGATATGGTCATTGCCAATTTTTTCACGTAATTTTCTGATGTGAACATCTATAGTTCGATCGCCTACAATCACATTGTTCCCCCATACGGCCTTATATATTTCGTCGCGTGTAAATACCTTTTCGGGTTTGGATACCAATAATGAAAGCAATTCAAATTCCTTCCTCGGCAGGGTTAGTTCTCTCCCTTCAATTTTCAGAATATACCGCTCTTTATCAATTACTATATTACCAATATTGAGTATTTTTTCATTTTCAGTCGTGTCAATATTGATGCCTCCCGAGCGTTTAAGCAATGCCTTCACCCGGCTGATTAACACTTTTGGACGAATAGGTTTTGTGATATAATCATCGGCGCCGGCTTCAAAACCTGCTATCTGGGAATAATCCTCACCTCTGGCTGTCAGAAAAGCGATTATGATATTCTTGCAGTTGGGAAGTTTCCTAATTTCCTCACAAGCAGCGATGCCATCCATTTCAGGCATCATCACATCAAGAATAACCAAGTCGGGCTTTACTTTGGTTGCCATCTCAATTGCTTCCCTCCCATTGCGGGCAACATAAACCCTAAACCCCTCGCGTTGAAGATTATAGCTTACGAATTCAAGTATATCTTCCTCGTCATCAACAAGAAGTATTCGTGGAGTACTGTCTTTTTCGACCATTTTATTTTGCAGATTGAATAAACAAATTTCTATGAATTAAATGTAGTTATATTTAGAATATTCTGTTGTTAAGCAGAAGTATTTTTTTATTTATTGTATTTTTCAAGCATAAAAGTGAAAGTAGTTCCTTTGTCCACCTGGCTTTTAACGTGAATTGTCTGCTCGTGAGCCTCAATAATATGCTTTACAATTGAGAGGCCAAGCCCTGTCCCTCCTTGTATCCGTGATCTACTTTTATCGACGCGGTAGAAACGTTCAAAAATGCGGATGAGGTCTTTTTTCTCGATCCCGATCCCATCGTCACTCACTTCTATAAGGACCATTTTATCCATATCATAAAAAACAACATTTACATTTCCCCCTTTTTTTCCATATTTAATGGCATTTCCTACCAGGTTACTGATAACTTCGAATATTCGCTTCTTATCAGCAATCACTATCACCGGTTTATGAGCCTGAACTGCGAGATTCATACTTATTCTCCTTTCATTGGCATCTCGTAATTCAAATTCAAATACTTCCTCAGTAAGTTTTACAAGATCAAAAGGTTCCATATTGATTTTCAGCTCTCCGGATTCCAATTTTGTGATCGATTCGAGATCTTCGACCACACTGATCATCCTGTCGATACTTTTTTCAGTCCGTTCCAGATATAACCGGTTAATTTTAGGATCTTCCAGACCTCCGTCGAGTAATGTCAGAATATATCCCTGAATATTAAAAATCGGAGTTTTAAGCTCGTGCGACACATTCCCGACAAAATCTTTCCTGTACTTTTCGAGATCCCGCAGCCTGTCAATCTCTGCCAGCTTATCCTCAGCCCATAATTTAACCTCCTGATCAACTTCTGCAATAATGTCTTTTTGACCGTGAATCAGTTTTGTAAGTCGTTTCACCTCGATCGGGACTTCACGGATTGTTTTGTAGATCGGTGTAATTTTATCATTTATAAGAACTGATAACATATAAAGCGTAGTAAAATAGGAGATCAGAAATATGATCGGAATAAATATCGGCAGCCACAACACCCATCCCAGCAAATGTGCCACTACGATCAGTATAGCAGTAAACGAGGTGATAATTACAGATGAGGTGATTGAGAGCTTCTGTGGTGTGCTTGTTATAATGGGAACCATCTTCAATATTTATTAAAATTCGAGGAAGTAAAGTTATATTTATTTACTCTTACTCGCAATTCTAGTTTGTTAACCGCTAATTAACATTTATTTAATACACTATTGAGGCCTAGGAACCCCGATCAGAAATACCTTTGTTCAATAAAGTTGAATGATTGATGGAAAAAATTTCTTTACTGTTGGGAATTATTATTGGTGCTTTTGGGACATGGGTTAGTTTGGCTCTTTTCCGAAAGTTCAAAACTAACCCCAAAAGTGATGTAAGTCTTTTCGAAACGGATGATTTCTCTGAATCATCAATAAAAGCCGAAAGTGTTTTGGTTAAGACAACCGAGGATTCTTCCAACGCAATTATTATGATTTCAAAAGCTTACTATTTGGGTATATCAGGATTTCATTCCGAAAACATGAAAGTTCTGGAAGAAATTGAAACTGAAATAGAAGAGTTTAATCAACGAGCCAGAAAGCTTAAAGCCAATACCTACCGGGTTATTCAACAACTTCAACACGATTCAATTGAAACCGGACATTATTATGTGCAAATTGTTGACTATTTGCGTGAAATGGCACATTCGATAAAATATGTTGTGAGGCCTCTAAATCAACACCTTATCAATAAGCATAAACCCTTTGCTGATGATCAGAATTCGGAGCTGGTGGAATTCAGCAATCAGGTTACCGATTTTCTGAATTTCGCATTGCATATCATTAAAGAATCGCGGTTTGAGCAAATTGAAGAACTGATTCAGAAAAGGAAAGATATTTTGGATTTAATGCGTGATCAGGAGAAACGTCAAATCAGAAGAATTAAGAGAAAAGAGACCAATAGCCGCAACTCCGTGTTGTATTTTGGAGTAATGTCTGAGACAAAACATCTCCTTCTTCAGACTGTTAATCTCCTTAAAGCAACGCGCGACTTTATATCCTACACAAAATCATAAGAACAAGGCTGCTTAAAATAATTCATTATCATGATGTTATAGATTTATTTATCAAAATTTATGAAAATTTATAAATTTTGATAAATAAATCTGTTCTAAAATGATAAATTCTATAATCCTCAAACAGAAAATTATAAATTTGTACTCGAATATTTTTGAATTAATTAAACTACAAAATTTATGAATCTGGACAAAATTTTCGGATTTCTTGTTCCAAAAGATCGCAAGTTCTTTCCTCTTTTTATTGAAGCCGCAGATAACCTGGTTGTATCTTCCGAGTTATTGATTAAGTTAATGGGCGAGAATGATCTGGCTCAACGCGAAGTTTACATTAAACTAATTAAAGAAGCAGAACATACAGGTGATCTGATAACCCATAATCTGCTCGTTGAACTGAATGGTACTTTCATCACTCCTTTTGATCGCGAAGATATTCATCAGCTTATTTCAACCATTGATGATGTAGTTGATTATATTCATACTGCCGCAATCAGAGCACATTTCTACAAACTTCCTGCATTTCCGGAAGAATTTAGCAAAATTGCCGAATATATTCATGTGGCTAACCAAGAGATTCAAATGGTTCTTCGGAGCGTAAAAAATGCATCCGACTTTCTCAAATTTACCGGTTCTTGTGCCAAGATTAGCACATACGAAAGTGAAGTAGATTATTTGTATCAGGAATACCTCTCCAATCTCTTCGAACTGGAGACCAATGCAATTAATCTGATTAAAAAACGTGATATTCTTGCCTCTTTGGAGAAAGCAATTGACAAATGTGATGATGTGGCAAATGTCTTTTCATCCATCATAGTTAAAATATCATAATAAGATATGAATTTCACCTTGTTAATCGCCATTATCATACTGGCTTTTATTTTTGATTTTATCAATGGCTTTCACGACGCGGCCAATTCTATTGCTACCGTTGTGTCAACCAAAGTCTTAACTCCCTTACAAGCAGTTATCTGGGCTGCATTTTTTAACTTTGCCGCTTATGCTATTTTTGAGTTGCATATTGTGGACACCATTGCCAAAGTTGTCGATACCAATTTTATTAATCTTCAGGTAATTTTAGCTGGGATCATTGCTGCAATAATCTGGAACCTGATAACCTGGTATCTTGGCATCCCTTCAAGTTCATCCCACACACTTGTTGGAGGATTTGCGGGAGCGGCAATTGCTTATGCAGGCTGGGGAGTGGTTCATTCAGAAAAAATTATGAAGATTGCCGCTTTTATTTTTCTCGCTCCGCTAATCGGCATGTTGCTTTCTTATCTTTTATCAATAGCGCTTCTGTGGATTTTTAAAAGTTTTAATCCATTCAGATTGAAGCGGTGGTTTAAAGTCGGACAGTTGCTGTCATCAGCAATGTTCAGTCTTGGACATGGCGGAAATGATGCACAGAAGGTAATGGGAATTATTTCTGCCGCCTTGCTCGTCTATTTTCATGCTGCCGATCCTGCGTCAATACCTGGCTGGGCTCATATCACATTTAACGAAGCCGGAAAAATTCAGTCTATACCACTGTGGATCGTATATGGTTGCTATACTGCAATTTCAGCTGGGACACTACTAGGCGGATGGCGAATTATCCGGACCATGGGCGGGAAAATCACAAAATTAACTCCATTTGAAGGAGTTGCAGCAGAAGGTGCAGGAGCTATGATGCTTTTTGGGACCGAAGCATTTGGAATTCCTGTAAGCACAACTCATACTATTACCGGTGCAATCATGGGTGTTGGCTTAACCAAACGGGTCTCCGCCGTTCGATGGGGAGTTACAGTAAACCTGCTTTATGCGTGGATTCTGACGATTCCGGTTTCAATGATCCTGGCTGCCAGTATTTATTGGATTCTGAAACTGCTTAACCTGGGTTAAAATATTGATTTCAGCTCCAATATCATAGAAGTCATTGCAGGAACAATAATACTGCTTAAGTCATTTACAGTTACGTTGGTGAATACCTCCCTCGCAGATGTAAATCCCTTCAAGGATTCAGCAAATCTTTTGGTAGTCAGAGTTTTGTCTGAAGTATTAAGATTCAGAATAACCATTGTACTCTCCTTGTCTTTATACCTGAAATAGACATAAAAATTATCCATTGGATAATAGTGTTTAAGAAAACCGTTGTGGATCAAGGTTTTTCCTTTTCTCCAATTCACTAATTTTTTCATGAATTTTTGAACATCTGCCTGATCTTCAGTTAATCCAATACCTTTAAACCCATTAATCTGATCATCCTGCCATCCACCCGGAAAATCCTTTCGCATCGCACCGTCTCCATCGCGCTTTAAACCTTTCATTAGAATTTCTCCTCCATTATAAACCTGAGGGATTCCACGCGTAGTCATCAAAAATGTCATCGCTGTTTTAAATTTTGACATATTATCTCCAATCGCCGTGAAAAACCGCTCGGTATCATGATTTTCGGCAAAAATTACAAGATTATCAGCCATTGGATAGAGGTAGTCGAGCGAAAGCGTTTCATAAAGGTGATTTAATCCCCAACCGTCATTCATCGATTTAACGATAGCATCCTGCAAAGGAAAATCCATGAGGCTTGGGAGATAGGAGACATAACCGTTCGGGTTGATTTTCCCTTTTTGCCAGAATGCAACAGCCGCCGGATTTGTGTTCCATTCTTCTCCCACAATATTAAACTTCGGATATTCATCCATCACTTTTTTAGTCCAGTCAGCCATCATTTGTCTGTCGGGATAAGGATAGGTATCCATTCGTATTCCATCAAGACCAACATATTCGATCCACCATATCGAATTTTGAATTAAGTAATTGGCAAGGTATGGATTCCGCTGGTTCAAATCGGGCATACTCGGAACAAACCATCCATCGGTAAATTCTTTGGAATCAGCTTCTGAACCATAAGGATCCTGAACGGTAGATTTTTTATGATTGGTAATTTTATAGTTGGGATATTCGTTGATCCAGTCCTTCATTGGTATGTCTTTCATCCACCAATGACTAAGGCCACAGTGGTTAAAGATCATATCCATCACCATTTTAATCCCCTTTTTCTTAGCTTCAGCGCTTAGTCTCCGGTAGTCAGCATTTGTCCCGAACCGGCTGTCAACTTTATAGAAGTCAGTTGTTGAATAACCATGGTACGACACACCCGGCATATTGTTCTCAAGGACAGGGTTTACCCAGATTGCGGTATAACCGTTTTCTTTGATATAATCGAGGTGGTCTTCAATTCCTTTCAGATCACCGCCATGCCTTCCGTTCGGGTTGTTGCGGTTGCCCTTTTCAAGCTGATCGGGCATCGAATCATTCGAAGGATCTCCATTTGCAAACCGGTCAGGCATAATCAGATACATCACATCGGCGGAGTTAAATCCGGTCCGCTGCGAAGAACCACTTTCCCGCGCCTTTAATTCATAAGTTGATACGATTATTATTTTACCGTTTTGCTTAAAGGTGATTTCAAATTTACCCGGTTTAACTCCGGGAGCTAAGCGGAGGTCGAGGAAAAGATAATTCGGATTTTCGACAGCCGTCGATGAGATAAGCTCAACCCCTTCATAATTGATCACAGGTTTGGTCTCTGATATCCGCTCGCCATAAACCATTAACTGGAGTGAAGGATTTTTAAACCCCGCCCACCAGAAAGGTGGTTCAATCCGGCTGAGAGCAGGTTTATTAACTGCATAAACCTGAATGACACTCAATAAAACCATTATAACGAGAACTATTTTCCCAAAAGTAAATTGTCTAATTTTCATGATTAGCATGTTTAAGTTGAACTTCTGTCTTTCCCTTTCCTTTTATAATATGTTCCTGATCATAAAGCATCAGTGTTAATTCGTTATCCGAAAGATTTTCTATACAAACCATCTCTTTATTTACGCTTATTTTTAGAACCGTGTTCCTGAAGTTAATCCGGAATGAGTATGAGTTCCATTTGTCAGGGATAAATGGACGAAATGAAACTTTGCCGGCTATAATCCTCATTCCGCCGAATCCTTTCACAAATGCCATCCATGTTCCGCCCATCGAAGTGATGTGACATCCATCGGCTGTGTCGTTGTTGTAATCGTCGAGATCGAGACGTGCAGTACGCAGGTAAAGTTCGTAGGCTTTTTTCTCGTATCCTACTGCACTTGCCAGAATAGTATGGATGCAAGGTGATAATGAAGATTCGTGAACGGTGAACGGTTCATAAAAATCAAAATGCCTTTTAATTGTTTCTTTATCGTATTCTTCTTCAAACAGATACATACTTTGCAGTGTATCAGCCTGTTTAATATAAGGAGAGCGCAATATACGGTCCCACGACCAATGCTGGTTGATTGGTCTTTCGGCGGCCGGAATTTCAGCAGCCATTATCATCGTTTTATCCAGGAATCCATCCTGTTGCAGGAAGATATTCCTTTTATCGTCAAACGGAAGGTAAAGATTCTGAATGATTTTAAGCCAAAGATCAGTTTCAATTTCTTCATTAAAGCGCCATTTTTCCTTTAGAAGATTGTATTGCGGAAGGTGCTTTTCTTTTAGATATTCAATTGCTTTAAGTGTGTAATTGAGTGTCCATTTCGCAATGCGATTCGTATGGAAATTATTGCTGACGTTATTTTCGTATTCGTTGGGACCGGTAACTCCCAACATCACATATTTTTGTCGTTCATCAGACCAGCTCACTCGTTGAGCCCAGAACCGCGAAATTGCCAGCAGCACATCAAAACCATTGGATGCCAGGTATTCCCAATCATCGGTATAGCGGATATAATCAAAAATCGCAAATGCGATAGCGCCGTTTCGGTGAATTTCTTCGAAAGTGATTTCCCACTCATTGTGGCACTCCTCTCCATTCATTGTAACCATCGGATAGAGTGCGGCTCCCTGACTAAATCCAAGGGAAGTCGCATTTTCAATTGCCTTAATCAGGTGCTTATGCCTATATATCAGCAGATTACGTGACACTCGCTGAGGAGCAGTTGCAAGGTAGAAAGCCAGACAAAAAGCCTCAGTATCCCAATAGGTTGATCCACCATATTTTTCGCCTGTAAAACCCTTTGGACCAATATTCAAACGCTCATCTTCACCGGTATAAGTCTGGTTCAGCTGGAAAATATTGAACCGGATGCCCTGTTGTGCAGCAATATCACCTTCTATAATAATATCGCTGGTTTTCCATTTCTCTAACCAGGCTTGTGAGTGCTCGAGTTCAAGCTGATGGAAACCTTTGAGAAAAGCGGAATTTAAAAGTTTGGAAGCGGTTTTCCTCAACTTCTCTTTCGCAAAGTTTTCGGATGAGATATTTATACCAAATTTTTCAATTGTGACCGATTCTCCCTCTTTGATATTTAGAGGAATAATATTCGCGATAAATTTCTTCCTGTTTTCAACATCTGCAGAATAAGCACACTTTTTGCCGTTTTGCAGGATATTAATTTTCATTCCTGTGCAGACATGAAAAAGTGTCTTTCGCACCTCTGCAATGATATATCCTTCCCCGGGTTTTACATCAGCTTCAACTTCGTCCCAGAATTTCTCATCATAATTGGCATCTTCATTTCGGATATCAAAATCAATATAGGGAGTTATGATGATTTTATCAGAGAAATTCAAAGCAGTAATTGTGTAACTTATAGCTCCGATCTCAGAATTAACAATACTAACAAACCGGTGCGTCACTACTTTTAACTGCTTTCCGGAAGGTAACTGTACAACAAATTCCCGATTTAAGATACCCTCGTGCATATTGAGTTCTCTTCTGAACGATACTATTTTAGCAGTGTGCAGATCCAGCGTTTCGTTGCCGATTTTTACATCAATACCAATCCAATTGGCAGCATTAAGAACTTTTGCAAAATACTTTGGATAGCCGTTCTTCCACCACCCAACCCGGGTTTTATCTGGATAGTAAACTCCGGCGACATAATTGCCGGGCAGCGTTTCTCCGGTGAATTTTTCTTCGAAATTGGCTCGGTGGCCAATTCGTCCGTTTCCGAGACTCATGAGACTCTCGGTTATTCTATTGAATTCAGGATGAAACTCATCTTCAATTATTTTCCATCCGTCATGTATTATATAATCTTTCATCTTAACGTCCTTTTTTTTACAAATACCATGATGTTAAATACTTGATATTCATTTTTTCAAAACCTGAAATAACAAAATCTGCATTTCTCAGATTATCGGACTGACCGACACCTATAATATTCATTCCTGCATTTCGTGCAGCATCGATCCCCGCCTGAGCATCTTCAAAAACAACGCAATTTTGCGGCTCAATACGAAGTTCTGCTGCACCTTTTAAAAATACCTCTGGATCGGGCTTGGCCTTGGAAACTTTATTTCCGTCAATCACCGCGTCAAATTTATCAGCCAGATTGATTCTATCAAGAATAAACATCGCGTTTTTGCTTGCTGATCCAAGGGCTATAAGGATTCCACCGGCTCGTAATTCATCCAGAAATGAGATCACTCCGGGAAGGATCTCATCAGGAGTCATTTTTAAAATATACGAAACGTATAAATTATTTTTTACAGTGGCTAATTCTTCTTTCTTTGCGTTATCAATTGATATATTACCTAGTTGAAGCAATATATCAAGTGAATCCATGCGGCTTACTCCTTTGAGCCTCTCATTTTCCTGTTGTGAAAAACTGAAGCCAAGATCCCTTGCAATTTTTTCCCAGGCGATGTAATGATATCTGGCCGTGTCAACCACTACCCCGTCAAGGTCGAATATGCATGCTTTAATTTTCAAAACTTACGCTTTAGACGTGATAATATATTCTTTTACAAAAACTACCGATAAACCGGCAACCACCATTGATATTCCTGCAACACCCAGCATGAAAATAGCCTGACCTCCGACAAGTTTCAGTACAAGACTGCCTAATAAACCTGCGGCAATCTGAGGAATTGTAATAGTGGCATTGAAAATTCCCATATAGACACCCATTTTATCTGCTGGAAGGGCTGCCGAAAGAATAGCATAAGGCATAGCCAAAATAGCGGCCCATGCGATCCCGACTCCTACCATTGAAAAGATCAGGCCATATTGGTTTTGAATAAAAACCATTGATATAAGTCCGGCTCCTCCTGCCATTAAAGACAACATATAGAGCGTCTTACGACCGAGCTTGTTTGCCAGACGGGCCATAATGAGCGAGAAGAGAGCTCCGAACAGGCTATACCCGGCGAAGATTACGCCTACCCAGTTGCCTGCCTCATTGTAACTTGCTGAAATAGAATCGCCCGCTACTGTATTCCACACATTCTGAGCTACCCCGGGGGTAGTATAAACCCACATCATGAAGAGTGCGAACCATGAGAAGAACTGAACGATTGCCAACCTCCACATCGTTACCGGAATCTCTTTTAACAGGCTTAAAAAGGAACTCTTTTTTGTCGTTTCCGTTTTCTGCTCAGAATATTTACGATACTCTTCCGGCGGAAATTCTTTTGTCCGGAAGCTCGTCCATAACACAGAAAGCAATAAAGCTCCTCCGCCAAAATAGAAAGCCCAGATTACTGTGGGAGCTACTTTTTCGCCGGCAGCAGGAATATTTGATACCCCAACCCAGGTCAGAACGAATGGGAGAATTGAACCAATAACGGCTCCGGTGTTGATCAGAAAGCTTTGAACCGAATAACCCTGATTTCGCTGCTCCTCCGAAACCATATCACCCACTAAAGCCCTGAAGGGTTGCATGGTGATATTAAAGGAAGTATCCATAAAAAGCAGCATAAATGCTCCGAAGAATAAGGGAGGAAGAATGTAGGCGAAGAATTCCGAATTTGGCATAAAAAACATTGCTAATGCTGAGATAATAGCACCAAACAAGATGTACGGAATTCTGCGTCCAAGGCGGTTCCAGGTATTATCACTGAAAAGTCCGATTATTGGCTGCACAATCAATCCGGCGAGTGGAGCAGCCAGCCAGAAATAGCTCAAATGTCCCACCTCGGCACCTAAAGCAGATAAAATTCTGCTCGTATTGCCATTTTGCAACGAATAACCAATCTGCACACCCATAAATCCAAAGCTCATATTCCAGATTGACCAAAAAGAGAGACGCGGTTTTTTTGACATAATTTAATGACAGTTAATAGTTCAAACTAAATTCAGCAACTAACCAAATGAACTTACAATCAGAAGATTTCCACAAGTAAAATCCACAAGTAAAAGATATCACCTGAGTAAAAATTCAGACAATAGATGCAAATATATAGAACAAGAAAAGGTCGTAAACCTGGAAAGGGATACGATTTGTTTAGGGGAAAGACAATTGATATTCGGCACAAATATAGATTGGAAAATCTTTAAAAGCAAGGGCTAAGTGCTTTTAAATCAAAATAATAGTTGGGTTATTAATAAAGTCCTTTATGCAAACGTTTGCGAAAGCCATATTGAACTTATATTTTTTTCGTCGATTCGCGGATTACCAGGTTTGTATCGATATAAAATACTTCCCCCTCGCCTGTTCTTTGCGATTCAATCCGCTTTAATAGTACGGTTGCTGCTTTTTTTCCCATCTCATAACCATGCTGATCAACCGAACTTAATGTAGGAGTTGTAATATCAGAAAAACTACCCGCCGAAAAACCCATAATCGCTATTTTATCCGGAATGGCAATCCCCATTTTTTGAAGTGTTTTCATCGCACCAACAGCAGTAAGATCGTTAACTGTAAATATTCCGTCGGGAGGCACCGGTAGCTGGGCTAATTTTCGGGTGGCAGCCGCAGCAAGTTCAAATGAATCTGCAACAATCACGTATTCTTCAATAAAAGGTAGCTGGTGATCCTTTAAAGCTTCCTTGTATCCCTCAAGCCGACATCTTCCTATGCCTAGCGACGACGGTGCTGCAAGATGGGCAATTCGCTTACATCCGGTATCAATTAAGTGACAAACAGCATTATAGGCGGATTTTTTATCGTCAATAATCACACAGTCAGAATCAAACCCATCAGGAACCCTGTCGAAGAATACCATAGGGATTCCGCTCTCCTCTATCATATCTAAATGAGAATAGTCCTCCGTTTCTTTTGAAATAGAGATTAAAGCACCCTCAACCCGGTTGGAGAGCAAAGCCTGAGCATTAATAATCTCCCGTTCATATTTTTCGTTTGATTGGCAGATCATAACATTATAACCTGCATCGTAGGCAACATCTTCAATCCCACTAATAACAGAAGAAAAAAAGTAGTGAACCAGCTGAGGAATGATCACTCCAATTGTATTGGTTTTACTGTTCTTGAGCGACAAGGCTACTGCATTTGGCTTATAATGAAGTTTTTTAGCCAGCTCATTTACAGCAATCTTCGTGTCTTTGCTAATATCCGGATGATCTTTCAGCGCACGCGAAACGGTGGAAGCTGAAATTCCAAGTGCCCTCGCAATGTCTTTTATGGTAACCGGACTGCTCATTAAATCGTTTGGTTCAATAGGTTAAATTACTTTACTAAATTAAATAATATTTCCGGATTAACAATACAAATCAAAGGGATGGATTCAAGATTGTTTGCAATTTAACGAAACGAATTTTTATGCCACCCAATTTGACATTTTTAAAACATGTTGTATAACATATTTGGCGCAATCGTCACCGCAAACGTTTGCGTAAAAATAATCCGGATTTCACAAAAATAGTCATGTTAATTTACGTTAAAAGTAATTTACTTTGTGATGCCAATATGAGCAAGGGAAAGGATTTGTAAAGGCAAGATATTGATATTCAAATGTTTAATTATTAAAATGCCTGTGAAGGTGAAAAATTTTAACCATGAATTATGAACTATTAATTTGAATCACATGAAATTTGAAATTGTAAAAATGAAAGCGATTTGGTTTTTCCTTTTTGCATTACTGACAATGTCGGTAGCTGCACAACAAAAGGCGATAACCGGAAAAGTAACTGATAAGAGCGGATCTCCTATTCCAGGGGTTTCAATTGTTGTTAAAGGAACAGTAATAGGTACCGTTACCGACATGGACGGTAAATTCAATCTTAGTATTCCTGCTAATTCACAAATACTGTTATTTTCATTTATTGGAATGCAGTCTGTAGCAGAACCGATTGGAAACAAGTCGGCCATAAATATAGTAATGGAAGACGAGGCCGTTGCGCTTAGCGAAGTTGTAGCCATCGGATATGGAACTGTAAAGAAATCTGACGCGACCGGCGCGGTAAGTACCGTAAGCTCAAAAGATTTTAACAAGGGCGGTATCACTTCGGCTCAGGATCTGATCGTAGGGAAAAGCGCCGGTGTCGTAATTACGACGGCTGGTGGTGCTCCGGGCAGTGGTTCAACGATCCGCATCCGCGGAGGCTCATCCTTGAATGCATCAAACGACCCGCTTGTTATTATAGATGGTGTTCCGCTTGACAATAACAATGTTTCAGGCAGTTCGAACTTTCTGTCATTTGTGAATCCTAACGATATCGAAACTTTCACGATTCTTAAAGATGCTTCTTCAACCGCTATTTATGGTTCTAGAGCTTCAAATGGTGTCATGTTAATTACTACCAAAAAAGGTGCTGTTGGCACTCCGATGCAGATCACTTTCAACGGAAATACTTCAGTATCGAATGCAATCAAATTGCTTGATGTTTATTCAGGCGATCAGCTAAGGCAAATCGCTTTCGACCATAAAGAATTATTTGCAGCCGACTCTTATAATAAACTCGGCAGCTACAACACAAACTGGCAAAAGGAACTTTTCCGGCCTGCCGTTTCTCACGATCATAACCTAAGCCTGACAGGAGCCATTAAAAATTTACCTTACCGCGTTTCGCTTGGCTACACGGATCAAAACGGGATCCTGATGAACACGGAAATGAAAAGATGGACGGGCTCTGTCAGCCTTAATCCTATCCTTCTGAAAGGCGATTTGAAAGTCAATATCAACGCCAAAGGGATGAATACGGATCAAAATTTTGGCGATTCCGGAGCATTGGGTTCAGCAACACGCATGGATCCTACTCAACCTGTTACTGACGGAAATGTCAAATCTGCCGGTTATTTCCAATGGAATAATTACGGTGCTAACCTTGGTACTCCTAATCCGGTTGAGCAGCTGATGATGGCTGACAATAAGTCAGATGTCAAAAGAGGCATCGGTAATATCCAGCTGAATTATCGCATCCCATTCGTTTCTGACCTGCACGCGAACCTTAATGTGGCGACCGATTATACTGAAAGTAAAGGTCACAATAATCGCCCCACAACTTCTCCGTCAAATCTTACTGCTCCTCTTGCATGGGGCAAGCTAAATAATTACAACGGCAAAAATTACAATAACCTGCTCGATTTCTACCTCAACTATGCTAAAGATCTGTCGGCTTTGTCGAGCAAGATTGAAGCAACAGGTGGTTACTCTTGGCAACATTTTAAACGCGACGGCAATAGTTATACCCGTGGAGTTGTCGATGCTACCCATCTCTACCAAAAATCAGATAGTTCCGCTTTTATTACAGAGAATTATTTGGTTTCCTTTTTCGGACGTTTAAATTACACCCTTTTGAATAAGTATTTACTCACGGTTACCGTTCGCGATGATGGTTCTTCCCGTTTTGCAAAGAAAAATCAGTGGGGACTCTTCCCTTCTGCCGCATTTGCATGGAAAATCAAGGATGAGTCGTTTCTGAAAAATGTAAATGCAGTTTCCAATATGAAACTAAGATTGGGCTGGGGAGTTACCGGACAACAAGATATAGGCAATGATTATCCTGCTCAGGCAAGATATATGATGTCATCAGCCGGCAATTATTACCCAATCGGAGGAACATTTCTCCCTACCTTACGTCCAAGTGCTTATGATCCTGACATCAAATGGGAACAAACAACTACATCAAATATTGGTTTGGATTTTGGATTTCTGAAAGACCGCATCTCTGGTTCTGTCGATGTGTATAACCGTGTCACCGACAATCTGTTAAACACCGTAACAGTTCCAAGCGGAAGTAACTTTTCCAATACGTTATTGACCAACGTGGGTAGTCTTGAGAATAAAGGTTTTGAATTACAGTTGAATGTGACGCCAATCTCGAAGAATGACATGACCCTGACTTTGGGGATGAACTTCACCTATAATCTGAATAAGATTACCAAATTGCTGATCTCCGATGATCCTAATTATATTGGAATTCTTTACGGAGACGCATTTACGGGTCAAAAACAAGTGACCAGAGTTGGTTATCCTGCCTATTCCTATTTTCTGAACAAACAGGTTTATGCGACTGATGGCAGCCCGATAGAAGGTCTGTATGTTGATCTTTCGGGGAAAGGTGGTACCGTGAATGGCAATAATGCTGACAAGTACATATATAAAAATCCTACCCCTGATTATTTACTTGGCTTTTCTGCCCGTTTTAACTACAAGAAATTTGATATGTCGGCTTCTGCACGTACCAATATTGGAAACTATGTATACAATCAGGTTGCCGCAACGGCCGCTTACGATCAGATGTACACGAATGGATACTGGCAGAATGAACCAACCTATTTAAGTGCGACAAAATTCGTAAAAAGACAGTTTACCAGCGATTATTTCGTTGAAAATGCCTCTTTCTTTAAATTGGATAATGTAAGCGCCGGCTACAATTTTGACGATATTTATAAGCATTTTAAAATACGTCTTAGTCTGACCGCTCAAAACCTTATGACGATCACAAAATACAAAGGTCTCGACCCTGAAGTTTCTGGTGGTATTGATAACAATTTCTACCCAAGACCACGTACTTTCATGTTTGGTGTAAGTATAACCTATTAATATTCTAATAAATACAGATATGAATAAAAAGATTTTAATATTAGGAATTGTTCTTTCATCAATCATGATTGTATCGTGTGTGAAAGATCTGAATGTAATTCCCAAAGATCCGAATAGCATTTTAGCAGGCAATTTAGGTAATAATCCTGTTTACATGAAAGAGACGCTGGGTAAAATATATGCCAGTTTCATCATATCCGGACAAGGGAGTAATGGAGGCGATGATATTGCAGCTTCCGACGGTAACTTTTTTACTACGACCAGAGCACTTTGGAATGTTCAGGAAATTACTACTGATGAAGCAATCTGCGCATGGGGCGATGTGGGTATTGCCGATTTAAATACTCAAACATGGAGTGCACAGAATCCATTTCTTACTGCACTTTATCAGCGGTTAAGCCTAAGCGTTACTTATGCCAACGATTTTATCAAAAATACGAAAGGCAGTACCGATCCTACCGTAATGCAATACAATGCTGAAGCCCGTTTCCTGCGTGCGTTGGCCTATACCTGGGATATGGATCTCTTTGGAAATCCTCCTTTTACTACAGATGCTGACGGAGTTGGAAAATTCTTCCCTAAACAATTGGATCCGGATCCTAAAATCGGCAGGGCTAAATTATTTAACTATGTTGTTTCAGAATTGCATGCTATCGAAACGAAATTAGGCGAACCTGGTTTCTCATATCCACAAGCCGACAAAGCTGCATGCTGGATGTTACTGGCCAGGGTTTACCTCAATGCTCAGGTTTTTACCGGCACTGCAAAATGGGACAGCTGTAAAATCTATTGCGACAAAGTAATAGGCAGCGGCAAATATTCGTTGGCTACCAACTACAGGCAAAACTTCAGTGCAGACAATGATGGCAAGCACAACCCTGAAATGATTTTTGCATGGGAACAAGATGGTGTTAATACTCAAGGTTATGTAGGCACTACTTTTCTTATCGAATCAAGCAGCGACGCTACTTATATCCGGGCAGAAGATTATCATGGTCTGACTTCAAACACCAACTGGAATGGAAACAGAGCCAGAAAACAATTTATGAATGTTTTGGTCGATACACTGGCAACTTATGGTAATGTGCAAGTACCGGCAAGCGATTTAACATTTGCACAAGCCAAAGATAAACGCGTCTACTTGAAGATGAAGAAAAGCATGGACATACCTAGTCCTTCGGCAAGTGGTGATTACGGAATCGGCGTATATAAATTTACAGCGAAAAATACCGATGGGACAAAAGCTGCGAATTACAATCCTGCTTTTGCATCCACAGACTTTCCGGTTTTCCGTTTAGCAGATGCTTACCTTATGAGGGCTGAGGCATTATTCAATTTAAGCGATGCCGCTAATGCGGTTAAAGATATCAACATCGTAAGAACAAGAGCTTTTGGAAATGCAACCGGAAACATTACTGCCGGTCAGCTGACAGCAAAATTTCTTTTGGATGAACGCGGACGTGAATTCTACTACGAGGCTCAAAGACGTACAGATTTAGTTCGTTTTGGAAAATTCACAGATGGTTCTTACAACTGGGCATGGAAAGGGAACACAATTAATGGTGCCAATACAGATAAACATCTGAATATTTTCCCCATTCCGGGTGACGAAGTATCTGCTAATCCAAATATTAAGCAAAATACTGGTTATTAATCTTTAAAATTTTAGAACAATGAATAAGAAAATACTTATATATGTAACTTTCATTGGGTTGCTCGGTCTTTTGTCTAATTGCAAAAAGGATGAAACACAAGTCGTTATCCTGGCCAGCCCAATTGCTCCGTCGATTCAGACGGTACCCGATCTGACACTTTTAAGGACTAACGGAACAAAAACACTCACATTTGTGGGTACTGCCGTTAATCCCGGATTTCAGGCTTCGGCCACTTATTACCTGGAAGCATGTGCCAAAGGGAATAATTTTGTAGATGTCATCTCACTCTTAAGTGGTGTCACTGATACCCAAATGTCAATAACAGTGAGTGACATGAACGGCATTTTACTGAAAAAATTCCCGGCCGATCAGGTTTCGGCTGTTGACTTCCGCATCCGGTCTGTATTGTCTGTTGATGCCGGAACGGGTGCCAAGCCGATGGTTTATAGTTCTGACATTAAATCTGTTAATGTAACTGTTTATGGTTTGCCACGATTGGATATCATCGGATCAGGGATTACTCAGAAAATAGAATCTGCGTTGGGCGACGGTAAATATGCGGGTTTTGTCAAACTGGATAAAACCAAACCATTTACCCTGAAAGATCCGGATGCAAATATTGTTTATGGGAACACAGCCGCGAAACTGGCAGTCAATGGCACCGCCATCACACCTGCAGATAATGGCTGGTATAAAATTGTTGCCGATACAAAAGCACTTACCTATACTGTCGATCCTTATATGATTGGTCTTATTGGTGATGCAACTCCAAATTCATGGAATTCTCCTGATTCAAAAATGGATTATGATGCTGCACAAGGTTGCTGGTATATTACCATCGGTCTCACAAATGCAATGATAAAATTCAGGCTAAACGATGGTTGGGCAACCAACTGGGGTGGCAAAGGCTCCGGAGACGGAACTGCTGATAATTATTCGGATGCAACTACAGTTCCATTAAACGCTGGCGGAAAAAATATTGGCCTTAACGGAGGAGCGGGAAATTACACAATCAAGTTATTCATCCCTGAGATGAAAGCAACAGTTGTTAAGAACTAATTTTTATGAAAAATTTTAAAAATGATATTTTTATGAAAAGAATGTCCATATATAGAATATTGGTCGTCCTTGTTATTGCGACAACTCTTTTTGCCGCATGCACAAAGGAAAAGACAGAGGTAAAACTGGCGCAAAAGCTGTCAACCTCGCAATTGTTAAATGTAAAATCTGATTCTGCTACTGTTGTTGGGTTCGTAGTTGCAGCCGGTGATGGTTTTTTCGAAAAAGGGGTATGTTATAATACGGCAACTGCTCCTACTATCGCTAACACGAAAGTTGTGTTTACCGCTCAATCCACTATGGCTACTTATACCGTGAAACTGGGTGGTCTGGCTTATGCGACCAAATATTATGCGCGTGCTTATGCTACAGGTGCAAATGGCACCCTGTATGGTGAAGAAGTTACTTTCACAACTTTGCCCGTGATACCAACGGTGAGTACTCCCGCTATTACAGCTGTTACGGGTAAAACTGCCACAGGTGGCGGCAACGTCACTATAACAGGCGGTGCTGCTGTAACAGCCCGTGGAGTTTGCTTTGGCACTGCACATGCTCCAACAACTGCAGCTAGCAAAACCTCTGACGGTACAGGAGCAGGTGCGTTTGTGAGCGCTCTTGCCGGTTTGAAAGGAAATACCACTTATTATGTAAGGTCTTATGCCACGAACACTGCTGGCACAGGTTATGGCCTTGAAGTAGCCTTTACTACCCCGGTCGATTTACCAGTAGTCACAACCGCTGCTGTTACAGGAACTACGAAAGTTACAGCTATTTCGGGTGGTGAAGTTACCTATGACGGTGGTGGTGTTATCTCGACCCGAGGACTTGCCTGGAGCACCAATGCCAGTCCTTCCATTACGGACAATAATATTGTTGGAGGTACCGGAACCGGTGCTTTTGTGAGCAACCTTACCGGTCTGGTAAAATATACAACTTACCATATCCGAGCATATGCTACAAACAGCGCAGGAACTGCCTACGGTAGTGATGTTCAATTTACTACATTATCTGATATCCTTACCTGGAATATTCCCGGCGATTACGTCGGCGCAAGCTATCCTGGTTCAACTTTAGCCAACTGGTCTCCTGACAAATCTCCGCAAGTGATAAGTACCATCTCCGCAGGCGACAAACTTGAAGGTTACGTTTATATGGCAAATGCTTCCAACAGTTGGAAATTTGCTACTCAGCCTAACTGGAATGGCCCTAACTATGGCGACGGTGGTGCAGGCAAATTAGATGCCAATGGCGGAAATATGAGTTCTGCAAAAGGTTATTACAAATTAAATGCGGATGCTACAGCCATGACCTATACTGCAGTTGCAACTGTATGGGGTGTTATCGGCGATGCAACGCCGGGCGGCTGGGGTGCGCAAACGAATATGACTTATATTCCCACTGCGCAAACCTTCTCTTTAGGTGTTCATATGACAAGTGGTGCAGCTTTTAAATTCAGAGGAACTTCTGACTGGAGTGTCAATTATGGCAGCGATGCCGCAAATGGAACTGCTTTAAATGCGGGCGGTGCCAATATCGCGGTCACCAATACTGCTGATTATGCAATTACGTTGGATTTGAGTCATCCGAATGTATATACCTATAGTGCCAATACCTGGGGTTTAGTGGGTGCTTTTACCAATTGGAGCGGTAATCCCGATGTAGATATGACCTGGGATTCTGTCAATCATGTTTTCACTGCAACTGCAAGTATAATTGCTGCAGGCGAATGGAAATTCAGAGCAAATCATGACTGGGGTGTGAATTTTGGTGGCACTCTTGATGCCCTAACTCAGGGTGGAGGCAATCTTAACTTTGCCACACCAGGAAATTACACGGTTACATTAGATCCATGGGCTCGTAAAGCAACTGTTACTAAAAATTAATTATCGATTAATAAAGGCTTACCTGCTGATTAAATGCGGGTAAGCCTTTTTTTATTTCAATCATCATGTTAAATAGATTCAACTTTCTTTTCTGCCTGATGGTTACATCAGTTTTTGGCTTTGCACAGGTTACCACAGTTCCGGCTTTGCCGATCGAAAGCAATCCATTAACAATCACTTTTGATGCCACGCAGGGAGACGCAGGGTTGAAAGATTATACAGGTGATATTTACGCCCACACAGGTGTAATTACCGATAAAAGCACTTCAGCAGCCGATTGGAAATATGTAATTGCCACATGGTCCACAAATATTCCATCAGCAAAACTTACCCGTGTTGCCACAAATACTTATACGCTTTCCATTAGCCCCGATATCCGAAGTTTCTATGGCGTTCCGGCCGGCGAAATCATCAAACAGCTCTGTTTTGTTTTTCGAAGTACCGATCAGGTCAAATCAGGCAGAGCCACCGGAGGAAAAGATATCCTGATAGATGTCTTTAGTGCCGGATTGAATGTGTCCATCACCTATCCGACAGTCAATACTATTCTGCCGCTTAATACAAATCTAGCGTTTACCGCCTCTACTTCAGTCACCTCTGACATCCGGCTTTTTCAGAACAATAATTTTATAAAATTGGTTTCAGGAGGCACGCAAATAACAAATACTTTTAACTATTCACAATCCGGCGATTACTGGCTAAAAGTGACGGCTACCAGCGGAACAGCTGTCGCAGCCGATTCAGTCTTTGTAAATGTCCTCGGCAGCCAGATTGTTCAGTCGCTTCCTTCAGGCTCTAAAAAAGGAATCAATTATATCGATCCACAAACAGCGCGACTCGTTTTGTGGGCGCCCTTCAAATCAACAGTTCATGTAATAGGTGCTTTTAATAATTGGCTTCCAGCTACCGCTTCCCGTATGAAAAGAGACGGAGACTTTTTCTGGCTCGACATACCTAACCTTACCGCTGCCAAAGAGTATCCCTTTCAGTATCTTGTCGATGGTCAGCTGAAAATTGCTGATCCATATACCGAAAAAACCTCTGATCCTGATAACGATAAATACATCACTGCAATTACTTACCCAGGATTAATTCCCTATCCAGCCGGAAAAACCGAAGGGATTGCAAGTGTTCTTCAAACCAATCAACAAAATTATTCCTGGCAATCGGGTAGTTTTACCCCTTCTGCAGCTGATACTATGGTCGTTTACGAATGCCATGTAAGGGATTTCGACAACCGCCACTCTTACTCCGGAGTGATCGATCATCTGGATTATTTGAAGGAATTAGGTGTGAACGTACTCGAATTAATGCCTGTAAATGAGTTTGAAGGAAACTCCGGCTGGGGCTATAATCCCTCTTTTTATTTTGCACCGGATAAATACTACGGTCCTAAAAATGAATTGAAGCGATTAGTAGATGAGTGTCATAAGCGGGGAATTTCAACGGTGATGGATATGGTGCTCAACCATTCGTACGGACAAAGCCCCTTCGTCCAGCTATATTTTGACGGATCGAAACCAACAGCGCTGAATCCGTGGTATAATGTGCAAAGCAATTTCACAAATCCGGATGCCCAATGGGGATACGACTTTAACCATGAGAGTCTTGCAACGCGTGCCCTTGTCGACAGTATTGGATCATTTTGGATGAGTGAATATAAAATAGATGGCTTTCGGTTCGATTTCACCAAGGGATTTTCAAATAATATTAAAGATTCCTCAGATCCCTGGGGAAGTAAATACGATGCCCAACGGATTGCCAACCTTGAGAGAATGGCAAGTGAGCTATGGAAACGGAAACCGGGAGCTATCGTAATCTGTGAACATCTTGCCGATAATTCAGAAGAAAAAGAGCTGGCCAATTTTGGCAAGGGAATTTTACTTTGGGGAAACATGAACGGCAGCGCATCAGAAGCCGCAATGGGGTACAATGATGCAGGTAAATCGGATCTCTCCTGGGCTTCTTATGTTAATCGCGGTTGGTCGAAACCTTCACTGGTAGGTTATATGGAAAGTCACGATGAAGAACGGATGGTTTTTAAATGCACTTCTTTTGGAAATGCTGCAGGATCCTATAATATTAAGAGTTTACCAGTTGCTTTAAGTCGGGCAGCCTTAACTGCAGCCCTTTTTGTTACGCTTCCGGGTCCTAAGATGATCTGGCAATTTGGTGAACTGGGATATGATATTTCAATTGATTCCAATGGAAGATTAGGCGAAAAACCGGTGCACTGGGATTATTTGAACGATGCCGGCCGTCTTTCACTGTACCAGGTCTTCGCAAAGCTGTTTTACCTAAAAAAGAAATATCCTATTTTTGCAACTTCCGATTTTAGCCATTCACTCACAGCAGATGTCAAATGGATCAAACTAAATCTGAATGGAGATAATGTGTTGATTGCTGGTAATTTTGGAGTGGTTAGCACAACTGCAACTTTGGAATTTCAGAAGACCGGAACATGGTATGACTATTTTGGAAAAAAAACGATCAATGTTGCTGTAACTTCTCAATCAATTTCTCTGGCTCCGGGCGAATATAAACTCTATTCCACTAAAAACTTTGGAGAACCTGTAATAACGGATGCGCCATTGTCCATAAAGAAACCGGTAGACCTGTTCATTAGTCCAAATCCGGCAATTGATTATATCAAGGTAATATCTGCCGCCGGAATTGAACACATAGCCATTTATTCGCTGACAGGAGCTAAAGCAAAGGAGCTCAGACCGTCGTCGGGTTTACAATATAATGAGAATTACTTCTACATTGGAGACCTTCATTCCGGGGTTTACTTATTGCAGGCAAAAAATCAGGACGGACAAACAATTGTGCAAAAGTTGATTAAGCAACATTAAGGAGTTAAATATTTTAAATTTGCAGCCTGTTTTTTACCCTCTCACAGACAGATAGTTAGCCGCATTTTTTAGCATTTCAACAATGTCATTCATGTAAATAGGCTTGGAAATATAGTCATTCATTCCACTTTGAAGACACTCTTCCCTGTCGCTAGGCAGTGCATTTGCAGTCATCGCAACAATGTATGGTTGATCCATAGTCATTTGACGAACATTCTGCATGGCTTCAAACCCATCCATTTCAGGCATTCTGATATCCATTAAAATAACATTATATTGTTTCTTCGCGAGAAAATCGAGTACCTGAATTCCATTAGAAACCGTATCCGTCTTATAACCCAGCTTATGCAAAATTCTTTCAATCAGTTTTTGATTGATAAAATTATCATCTGCAATCAGTATGTCTAATGGATAAATTTCCGCAAATAAATTTGTTGCAATTTGCCCTTGCAAATCTCCCGGATGTGTTTCAGACTTAGGTGGAGCCAGTATCATGTGAAATTATTTTTATCGAATTGGAAAATCTGATCTGCTTTCAATTAAAATTTAGTATCAAACCGATTAATATCAGATATTCGAAGCAAATGTAATATATATATACATACAAAATGCATTAATCGACATTTTATTTACATGAATGAATATTTTTCGTTTTTTTGTAAGGTATTTTTACTCCTTCATTTCTTTAGCTGATCCGATTTGGATGTGTGTTTAATATCCGCTCCTGCCCTGAAATATTTTGGTTGGGGAGTAAAGTCAAAATCACCCCGGCGAAGGCAATAAACTTAGCTAAAGTAATAAACAAGACGTAACCCAATAAACCAAAAAAAGCAAAGGTCCGGTCTGTTCCGAAAAGCAAATCCTCATTTTCATTGATATGATGACGCCGTTGCTCCAGTCCAATAATCAAAGAGAAAACCAGCACCAAAAGGAATTTTATAAATTCTCTTATGTAACTTTCAATTCGTAATTAAGAGTGTTCAAAACCGTTAAAATAGTTTTATTATTAAACAAATAGTTCT
>JBAXOA010000014.1:0-61490 GCA_037133495.1 Mariniphaga sp.
GTACCGAATTGCCATACTCCTGTTCAACAAGATTGTAGTCCGATGCAGTCGTTTTGCTTTTTACATCACCTCTGCGACTGATTACACCACCCTCGAAGAGCATCGCCTCTACAAGGGTGGTTTTCCCGGCGCCGGAATTACCAATTACAGTAATGTTCCGGATTTCTTTAGTCTGATATACTTTCATGTGATAAAATTTAGATAAAAACTCAATAATCTATTCGTTCGAAATTCAACTTAATTCATCAACAATGGAAAAAACGAAATCCGTCATACGGATTTCAAACTTCAATATACTAACTAATCAATTAATATTAAGACGATAACAGCTCTTTGGATCCATGGGAAACGTTTTTCCCTTAAGGGGCTGTGTTATTCAACTCGGGTAAATGAAAAAATAAAAAGAAGGTCAGGTAATTGTTTAAATAAGGCGACGTTAACCGGGTTTAATATTTTTACAATTCCATCAAAAATATAAAAATTTTAAAAGTTTCCAATTTATTGCAAAAATCATATTATTTTTTTTTTGTGTTATCCTTTGAGTTGATCATTCTTCAGTTAATTGATACATAGCATTTAGCTGATGGCGACAACCGAATAGGTGATTTTACGGGTTCAAAAAACATGTTTTTAAATCATAAATTATATTGAAATTAACGACCTCCCTTTGGGACTTTTTATTTTGAAAAGTGGAATAATGAAGTGATCATAATGTTGTTCTGGAATTAAGATTCGCGAAATTTATGCTGGATTAATTCTAAACTTTAGATTAAAAACACATTTTTTTTTGAAGGGTTATTGTTTTGTGGTGAAATTGTGTACTTTTGCAGTCCATTTTGGGGAAGATCCGCCCGGTTAATTTTAGTTATCGGGTCTGTTTTATGTTAAAATGGTTTGGACTTGAGTTCATTTTTCGTTTATATTATTAGTATAATTTCAAAATTTAAAAACGTTTATGCCTACTATTCAACAGTTAGTACGTAAGGGGAGAACGAGTATCGAGGATAAGAGTAAGTCTCCGGCGCTCAACTCTTGCCCGCAACGAAGGGGCGTATGTGTTCGTGTTTACACCACGACGCCTAAAAAACCAAACTCGGCTATGAGAAAAGTTGCCAGGGTACGGTTGACCAATCAGAAGGAAGTAAATGCATACATCCCCGGTGAAGGTCATAATTTACAGGAGCACTCCATTGTGCTGGTTCGCGGAGGACGTGTAAAAGATCTTCCGGGAGTACGTTATCATCTTATTCGTGGAGCACTCGACACCGCCGGTGTAGAAGGCCGCAAACAACGCCGTTCCAAGTATGGTGCAAAACGCCCAAAACCAGGACAAGTTGCAGCTGCCACAAAAAAGAAGAAATAATTGATTAAAAATTAGTTATTTGTTTGGAGGTTTGGTTGAGTAAGGGTCTGCCTTGAGCAGGCTATTTAAACTGAAGACTGAACAACAACCGATTCGAATAACACAAACAATGTGTAACTAAAATGAGAAAAACAAAACCAAAGAAAAGGATCATCTTGCCTGATCCTAAGTTTCAAGATGTACTGGTGACAAGGTTTGTCAACAGTCTGATGTTCGATGGCAAGAAATCAATTGCTTTCAAAATTTTTTACGATGCACTTGACATCGTTGGTAAAAAGATGAAAGACAGCGAACTTTCCCCGCTTGATGTATGGAAAAAAGGTTTGCTAAATATCACTCCCGCAGTTGAGGTAAAGAGCAGGCGTGTTGGTGGCGCCAACTTTCAGGTTCCAATGGAAATCCGTCCGGAACGTAAAGTAGCGATCTCCATGCACAATCTTATCCAGTTTGCAACCAAACGTTCAGGTCACTCAATGGCCGAAAAGCTGGCAGCCGAAACAGTAGCCGCTTTCAACGAAGAAGGTGGAGCCTTCAAAAAGAAAGAAGATACACACAGAATGGCAGAAGCGAACCGTGCGTTTGCCCATTTCCGTTTTTAATTGAAATAAATAGTAGATATCAGGATTAAATATAATGGCTAAAAGGGATCTCACAAATACCAGAAACATTGGTATCATGGCTCACATCGACGCCGGGAAAACAACCACTTCAGAGCGGATTTTGTTTTATACCGGTAAGACTCACCGTATTGGTGAGGTACATGATGGAGCTGCAACCATGGACTGGATGGCACAAGAACAAGAACGCGGTATCACGATTACTTCTGCTGCTACTTTTACAGAGTGGACGTACAACGATATCGTGCACCAGATTAATATTATCGATACCCCCGGACACGTTGACTTCACTGTTGAGGTTGAGCGTTCGTTAAGGGTTCTTGATGGTGCTGTTGCTACATTTTGCGCCGTTGGTGGTGTTGAAGCTCAGTCGGAAACTGTTTGGAGACAAGCAGAAAAATATGGTGTACCAAAAATCGCATTTATTAATAAAATGGATCGTGCAGGCGCAGATTTTTTCCGCGTTTACAGCGATATTAAAGATAAACTGGGTGCAAACCCGGTGCCTGTCCAGCTTCCTATCGGAGCTGAAGAAAAATTTCGGGGGATAATTGATCTTATTCGTATGAAAGCAATTTATTGGCATAATGAGTCAATGGGTGCTGATTATGATACTGAAGAAATCCCCGCTGATTCACTTGAACTGGCACAGGAATGGCGCGAAAAATTAGTTGAGTCAGTTGCTGAACAGGATGAAGAACTGATGGAGAAATTCTTCGCAGATTCCGACAGCATTACTGTTGATGAACTTATTTCAGTAATCCGGAAAGCTACGCTCGCGGGCTCGATCATTCCTATGCTTTGTGGTTCGGCGTTTAAGAATAAGGGTGTTCAAACATTGCTTGATGCTGTTTGTGCCTTCTTGCCAAATCCTTTGGATATTGGATCAATTGAAGGAAAAGATCCTGATACTGACCTGATGATCGAGAGAAAACCATCTGTTGATCAGCCTCTTGCGGCGTTGGCCTTCAAAATTGCCACCGATCCGTTCGTAGGACGGTTATGTTTTATTCGTGTTTACTCGGGTAAAATTGATGCCGGATCATACGTAATGAATATGCGTACAGGAAAAAAAGAACGCATCTCGCGTCTTTTCCAGATGCATGCGAATAAGCAACAACCACGTGACCTTATCGAAGCCGGAGATATCTGTGCTGCTGTAGGGTTTAAGGATATCCGTACAGGAGACACGCTTTGCAGTCTTGATCATCCGATCATTCTTGAATCGATGACCTTCCCAGAGCCGGTAATTGGTATTGCGATTGAGCCTAAAACTCAGAATGATATCGATAAATTGTCAAACGGTTTGCAAAAACTTGCGGAAGAAGATCCAACTTTCCAGGTGAGAACCGACGAAGACAGTGGTCAGACAGTTATCCGCGGAATGGGTGAGCTTCACCTAGAAATTATCGTTGACCGTCTGAAACGCGAATTCAAAGTCGAATGTAACCAGGGAGCTCCTCAGGTTTCATACAAAGAGGCGATTACAAAAGAGATTGAACTTCGTGAAGTATTTAAGAAGCAAACCGGTGGTCGTGGTAAGTTTGCAGATATCAGCGTTAAAGTTGGTCCTGTTGACGAAGGCGTTACTGGTCTTCAGTTTGTGGATATGATTAAAGGGGGAACGATTCCACGCGAATATATTCCTGCTGTTGAGAAGGGCTTTAAAGAGTCGTTGAGTAATGGTCCGCTTGCCGGATTCAAGATCGAGAATCTTAAAGTCACTTTGATCGATGGTTCATTCCATCCGGTTGACTCTGATGCGCTCTCTTTTGAACTTTGTGCAAAACAAGCATTCAGAAATGCTGCATCCAAGGCAAAACCGGTTTTACTTGAACCAATTATGAAAGTTGAAGTGGTAACTCCTGATGATTATATGGGTGATATCGTTTCGGATCTTAACCGTCGCCGGGGGCATGTTGAAAGTATGGATTCCAAATTCGGAGCCCGTGTGCTTAAAGCAAAAGTTCCTTTAGCCGAGCAGTTTGGATATGTCACTACCTTACGTACTTTATCGTCGGGGCGTGCAACATCATCTATGGAGTTTTCGCACTATGCCGAAGTACCTAAGAATATTGCCTTGGCAGTACTCGAAGCAGTGAAAGGCAGAACAGATTTGTTATAACAAAACACAATAATACGTTCTTATCATGAGTCAGAGAATTAGAATCAAACTAAAATCGTACGATCACAATCTGGTTGATAAATCAGCAGAGAAGATTGTCAAAACCGTTAAATCGACGGGTGCAATTGTAAGCGGACCAATTCCGCTTCCAACTCACCGGAGAATTTTTACTGTTCTGAGAGCGACTTTTGTAAATAAAAAATCGAGGGAACAATTCGAATTATCTTCTTACAAGAGGTTGATCGATATTTACAGTTCCACAGCTAAAACGATCGACGCTCTTATGAAACTAGAGTTGCCCAGCGGTGTCGAGGTAGAAATTAAAGTGTAATTAAAAACTGCTTAATCAGTAAAAAATGCCAGGATTAATTGGAAAAAAAATCGGAATGACTTCCGTATTCAGTGTTGAGGGGAAAAACATCCCATGCACTGTGATTGAGGCAGGTCCATGTGCAGTATCGCAAATTCGCACCCTTGAAAAAGATGGTTACGAAGCGATACAGTTAGGCTTTCTGGACAAGAAAGAGAAGCATGCGACAAAGCCCGAGATCGGCCATTTTAAAAAGGCCGGTACTGCTCCCAAGAAGAAGGTGATGGAATTCAGCGGATTCGGAGATGATGTAAAGCTTGGAGATATCATTACAGTTGATATGTTAGAGCCTTCAGATTTTATTGACATTACAGGATTTTCAAAAGGTAAAGGATTTCAGGGTGTTGTCCGCCGTCACGGATTTGGTGGCGTTGGCGAGGCTACACACGGCCAGCACAACAGGCTGCGCGCACCTGGTTCTATTGGTGCCTCTTCGTATCCTTCACGTGTATTCAAAGGAATGCGCATGGCAGGACGTCACGGAGGAATTAAGGTAACTGTGCAGAACATCGAAGTTCTGAAAGTTATTCCTGAGAATAATCTTGTGATTGTAAAAGGTTCCGTTCCGGGGCCTAATGGTTCATACTTAATCCTCGAGAAGTAATGGAAGTCGCAGTCTTTAATAAAGCAGGGCAGGAGACCGGCAGAAACGTAGAGCTTAATGCAGAAATCTACGCGGTTGAACCCAATGATCACGCGATTTATCTCGACGTGAAGCAATACCTGGCGAATCAACGTCAAGGTACGCACAAAGCTAAAGATCGTGGTGAAATTGCGGGATCTACCCGTAAGATCAAACGTCAAAAAGGAACAGGCGGAGCCCGTGCAGGAAGCAGGAAATCTGGTACAATTCGTGGTGGTGGCCGTATTTTCGGTCCTCAGCCAAGGGATTACAGTTTTAAACTGAACAAAAAGCTCAAAGAGCTTGCACGTAAATCTGCGCTGACTTACAAAGCTCAGTCAAATGGAATTATTGTTCTGGAAGATTTTTCTTTTGATGCTCCAAAAACGAAAGATTTTGTAGCAATTCAGAATAATCTGAAAATTAGTGATAAAAAATCACTAATCGTGTTACCAGAAGCAAATAAAAACATATATTTGTCCTCCAGAAATTTACAGAACGTAGAGATTGTAATAGCCTCAGAACTAAGCACTTACAGGATAATGCGCGCCAACAAGATCATTTTGGTTGAAAGTTCTGTGAATAAAGTAGAAGAATTATTTAAGATTTAACGCGTAAGACACAATGGTTGATATTTTGATTCGCCCAATCGTGACCGAGAAAATGAACCTGTTATCGGAGAAATATAACCGATACGGATTCAGGGTTGATAAGAAGGCAAATAAGCACGAGATCAAAAAAGCCGTGGAAGAGATCTATGGCGTTAAGGTTATCACCGTTAATACAATGGTGTATGCCGGTAAATTAAAATCACGCTTTACAAAAGGCGGGGTTATATCCGGACGTACCAATGCTTATAAGAAAGCGATTGTTACGTTAACCGAAGGAGAAAGTATTGATTTTTACAGCAATATCTAAAGTAAGAGATGGCAGTTAGAAAGTTAAAACCAGTAACTCCGGGACAAAGGCACAAGATTGCAGGTACCTTTGAGACCGTTACAACTGGCAACACACCTGAAAAATCATTGTTAAGGCCCATGAAGAGTACCGGTGGTCGCAATAGCGCCGGTAAAATGACAATGAGGTATATAGGTGGAGGGCACAAGAGGAAATACCGTGTAATCGATTTCAAGAGAGAGAAAGACGGTATTCCTGCAAGAGTTGATTCGATTCAGTACGATCCTAATCGTACTGCTCGCATTGCACTTTTGGTATATGCCGATGGGGAAAAACGTTACATGCTTGCACCGAATGGTCTCCAGGTGGGACAATCCGTTCTTTCTGGTGCAGAAGTAGCTCCCGAAATCGGTAATGCACTTCCATTAGCCAAAATACCTCTTGGTACAATCGTTCATAACATTGAGTTGCATCCCGGACAGGGAGGCATAATGGCCCGGTCTGCCGGTACATATGCGCAGCTCACCTCGCGTGAAGGACGATATGCCATCATAAAACTCCCCTCTGGCGAATCCCGTATGGTACTAGTAACATGCCGCGCAACGGTAGGTACTGTCGGAAACTCAGACCATGGCCTAGAAAGATCAGGTAAAGCCGGTAGAAGCCGTTGGCAGGGACGTCGTCCACGTGTCCGCGGTGTTGTTATGAACCCTGTCGATCACCCAATGGGTGGTGGAGAAGGCCGTGCTTCCGGTGGTCACCCACGTTCACGTAAAGGATTACTTGCGAAAGGATTTAAAACCCGTTCGAAGAAGAAAGCTTCTACCAGGTATATCATTGAACGTAGGAAAAAGTAATCACTAATTATTAAATGAAAAGTAGATTATGAGTCGTTCGCTAAAAAAAGGCCCCTTTATCGACTTTAAGTTAGAGAAAAAAGTTCTGGTTCTTAACGAAGCAGATAAAAAGTCGGTAGTTAAAACATGGGCAAGACATTCAATGATTTCGCCTGATTTTGTCGGTCATACGATAGCAGTTCATAACGGGAATAAATTTATCCCTGTTTATGTTACTGAGAATATGGTAGGCCATAAATTAGGAGAATTTGCTCCTACCCGCACCTTCAGGGGACATGGTGGTAATAAGAAACGCTAAGCCATGAACGCGGAAATGTATAATAGTAGTAAAAAGTACCAAGATGGGTTCTAGAAAAAAGAAAAGCGCTGAATTGCTTACACAAGCAAAGAACGAGAGGTTTCAGGCTGTTCTGCGCGATGTTCCGACCTCGCCCCGCAAGATGCGCCTTGTTACCGATATGGTTCGTGGAATGGCGGTAAATCGTGCACTTGACGTTCTGAAGTTCTCCTCGAAAGAGGCTTCACGCAGAGTAGAGAAACTCCTTCTTTCGGCTATCGCCAACTGGCAGGCAAAAAACGAAGGGGTTAGACTTGAAGAAAGCAACCTATACGTGCAGGAAGTTTTTGTAGATTCAGCTCGCATGCTTAAACGGCTTCGTCCTGCACCTCAGGGTCGCGGACATCGTATAAGAAAGCGTTCGAATCACGTAACTATCCGGTTGGCAAGTAAAAATGTTGTAGCAGAAAATACCAAATAATAGTATGGGACAAAAAGTAAATCCGATTTCAAATAGGCTTGGAATCATCAGAGGATGGGATTCCAACTGGTTCGGAGGTAACGATTATGGTGATAAGCTGGTCGAAGACCACAAAATCAGAGGTTATCTGAATGCCAGGCTTTCAAAAGCCAGCATTTCAAGGATCATCATAGAACGTACCCTGAAGTTGATCACGATAACTGTTCACACTTCACGACCTGGTATTATTATTGGTAAAGGTGGTCAGGAAGTCGATAAGCTTAAAGAAGAGCTGAAGAAGATCACTAAAAAGGAAGTTCAAATCAATATTTTTGAGATTAAACGTCCTGAATTAGATGCTCAGATTGTAGCCAGTAATATCGCCCGGCAGGTGGAAGGCAAAATTGCTTACCGTCGCGCCACTAAGATGTCTATCGCATCGACCATGAGAATGGGTGCTGAAGGAATTAAAGTTCAGGTCTCCGGACGTTTGAACGGCGCTGAAATGGCCCGTTCTGAAATGTACAAAGACGGAAGAACTCCTTTGCATACACTCAGAGCCGATATTGACTATGCACTTGCTGAAGCGTTGACTAAAACAGGTCTGATTGGTGTTAAAGTTTGGATTTGCCGTGGCGAAATCTACGGGAAACGCGATCTTTCTCCAAATGTCGGACAATCTGTACAGCAGCAACGTGGACCAAACCGTCCTGCAGCCGAACACGGTAAAGGTGGGTTTAAAAAACGTAAAAAGTAACCATCGACAAAGTAAAACAAGATGTTACAGCCAAAAAAAGTAAAATTTAGAAGAGTACAAAAGGGCAAATTAAAAGGTAACGCACAACGCGGTAACCAACTATCATTTGGATCTTTTGGTATAAAATGCCTGGAAACAGCATGGATAACCGGCCGCCAGATTGAGGCAGCCAGGGTTGCGGTAACGCGACATATGCAGCGTCAGGGCCAGATTTGGATTCGTATTTTTCCTGATAAACCAATTACCAAAAAACCTGCAGAGGTTCGTATGGGTAAAGGTAAAGGAGCTCCTGAAGGATTTGTTGCAACTGTTACACCAGGGCGCATCATCATCGAGATTGAAGGGGTACCTTTCGATCTTGCTAAAGAAGCATTACGTCTGGCAGCTCAAAAGCTGCCTATTACTACCAGATTTGTTGTTAGACGCGATTTTGTTGAATCTTCAATTATTGAATAATGAAAAATTCTGAGATCAAAGAGTTAACAACTGCTGAAATCATCGAGAAAATTGATATCACTAAAGAGGAATTAATCCGTATGTGTTTAAACCACAGCGTTAACCCTCTCGAAAATCCGATGAAGATACGGTTTACCCGAAAAGACATCGCTCGCCTGAAAACCGAATTACGTAAACGTCAACTTGAAAATTAATTATGACTATGGAAACAAGGAATCTTAGGAAAGAGCGTATTGGCGTTGTTGTAAGTAATAAAATGGAGAAAACCATTGTTGTAGCTGAGAAGGGAAAAGAAAAACATCCTATTTACGGCAAGTTCGTAAACAGGACAACTAAATTCTATGCTCATGACGATAAAAATGATTGCAACATAGGCGATACCGTATTAATAATGGAAACACGCCCGCTGTCGAAACAGAAGGGCTGGAGATTAGTTAAAATTTTAGAAAGAGCGAAGTAGCCATGATACAGCAAGAATCACGTTGTACAGTTGCAGATAACAGCGGCGCTAAAGAAGCCCTGGTCATCCGTGTTTTAGGAGGAACCAGAAAGCGCTATGCCACTGTTGGAGACAAAATTGTCGTGACTGTTAAAAATGCCCTGCCTGGAAGCGACATGAAAAAGGGGACTGTTTCAAAAGCAGTTGTCGTGCGCACTTCTAAGGAAGTACGCCGTGCCGACGGATCATATATTCGATTCGACGATAATGCCGTTGTGTTGCTTAATGCAGCCGGTGAAATGCGGGGAACCCGTATTTTCGGTCCTGTTGCCCGCGAGTTACGCGACAATTTCATGAAGATCGTCTCATTAGCTCCTGAAGTACTTTAATCTATTCAGACTATGCAGAAAAAGTTACACATAAAAAAAGGAGACACGGTAGTCGTGATTGCCGGCAACTCAAAAGGACAGGAAGGCAAAGTTCTTGAAGTTGTACGCGAAGACGAACGCGCTATTGTGGAAGGGGTTAATCTGGTGTCAAAGCACACCAAACCCAACGCTAAAAGTCCGCAAGGTGGTATCATCAAACAGGAAGCTACAATTCATGTTTCCAACCTGATGCTCAAAGATCCCAAAACCGGTAAACCTACCCGTATTGGCCGCCGCCTTGACAAAAAAGGAAAACTAGTACGCTATTCAAAAAAATCAGGGGAGGAGATTAAGTAATGGGTTACATACCTACATTAAAGCAGAAATTTCGCGAAGAGATCGTACCTGTTATGCAGAAAGAATTCGGATACAAATCCGTAATGCAGGTTCCTCAACTCGAGAAAATTATAATCAACCAAGGTGTTGGTTCTGCTATCGCTGATAAGAAAATTATGGAAGTTGCTATTGAAGAGTTAACTACCATAACCGGACAAAAAGCGGTTACTACATTGTCAAAGAAAGATATCGCCAACTTTAAACTTCGTAAAAAAATGCCTATCGGCGTCAGGGTTACCCTTCGCAGCGATAAAATGTACGAGTTTCTTGAGCGCCTTGTCAGTATCGCGTTGCCTCGTATTCGCGACTTCAAAGGTATCGGTGATAAATTCGACGGACGTGGTAATTACACTCTCGGTGTTACCGAACAGATTATTTTCCCTGAAATCGTTTTAGATAAAGTAGCTAAAATGAACGGTTATAATATCACGTTTGTTACTACTGCCAATACCGACGAGGAGGGCTATGCGCTTCTTAAGAATTTTGGATTACCTTTCAAGAACGCTAAAAAGAACTAATTGATATGGCTAAAGAATCATTAAAAGCCCGCGAAGTAAAACGCGCAAAGCTTGTTGAAAGGTATGCTGAGAAAAGAGCCCGGTTAAAAGCTGAGGGCGATTACATCGGAATGAGTCAATTGCCCCGCAATTCTGCTCCAAGCCGTATGCATAATCGCTGTAAGTTGACAGGTCGTCCTAAAGGATATATGCGCCAGTTTGGTGTTTCGCGTATTCAATTTCGCGAAATGGCTTCTGCCGGATTAATCCCCGGAATTAAAAAAGCTAGTTGGTAATCGTATAAATTTATAGTAAAGATGACTGATCCTATTGCAGATTATCTCACCCGACTTCGGAATGCCATTAAGGCAAAGCATAAAGTCGTGGAAATACCTGCGTCGAACATTAAGAAAGAGATTACCAAAATTCTGAAAGAAAAAGGGTATATCCTCAATTACAAATTCGACGACGAGGTTAATTATCAGGGAAGTATTAAAATTGCCCTGAAATATCATCCTGCCGATGGTACCTCAGCGATTAAATCGCTGAAACGTGCTTCTAAACCTGGTCTTCGCTCATACTGCGATACAGATAATGTTCCGCGTGTACTGAACGGCCTTGGTGTGGCTATTATCTCGACTTCAAAAGGTGTAATTACCGATAAAGAAGCGAAAGCGCTGAATGTTGGCGGGGAAGTTTTATGTTATGTTTATTAATTAAGGAGGAATTACAATGTCTAGGATAGGAAAACTACCGATTGAAATCCCTGCCGGAGTTACAATAAACGTTAGCAAGGAAAACCTCGTTACCGTTAAAGGCCCACTGGGAACATTGAGTCAGAAGGTTGATACCGATCTTGAAATTGCTGTCGAAGCAACTCAGATCGTTGTAAAACGGCCTACTGAACAAAAACGTCACCGTGCCATGCATGGTTTGTACCGCTCACTTCTTAACAACATGGTTGTAGGGGTGTCAAAAGGTTATGAAGTAAAGCTTGAACTCGTAGGGGTAGGTTATCGTGCTGAAGCTCAGGATCAGATTTTAGATCTGGTATTGGGTTTTTCTCACCATACTTATTTACAGATCCCTTCAGAAGTGAAGGTTATAGCTGTTACTGATAAGCGCGCTAATCCGATCATTACGCTCAACAGTGCCGATAAACAATTAATCGGACATGTTGCAGCCAAAATCAGATCATTCCGCTTACCGGAGCCTTATAAAGGAAAAGGTGTTAAATTCGTTGGCGAAAAACTTCGTCGTAAGGCTGGTAAGACAGCTTCTAAAAAATAATTGACTTTATAGTTATGGCTCTCACAAAATTAGAAAGAAGAGAAAGAATCCGTAAACGAATCAGAAAAGTAGTTTCCGGTACTAACGTGGTTCCCCGCTTGAGCGTATTTCGCAGCAATACACAGATTTCTGTGCAATTTGTTGACGATGTAGCGGGAAAAACCTTACTGTCAGTTTCTTCATTGAATAAAGATATTGCTGCTGTCGCAGGCACTAAAAGCGAAAAGGCAGTCCTTGTTGGAAAACTGGCTGCTGAAAAAGCACTTGCTGCCGGTATCAGTGTTGTTAAATTTGACCGTGGCGGTTATTTATATCATGGACGTGTGAAGGCAGTAGCTGAAGCGGCGCGTGAAGGAGGTTTAAAATTCTAAGCATTATGGCGAAAAATATTAAAAAAGTTAAAACCAGCGATCTCGAGCTTAAAGACAGGTTAGTCGCGATTAACCGTGTCACCAAAGTCACTAAAGGGGGTAGAACATTCAGCTTTTCAGCTATCGTCGTTGTAGGTAACGAAGACGGAATTGTAGGCTGGGGTCTTGGTAAAGCCAGCGAAGTAACAGCTGCCATCGCAAAAGGCGTTGACGCTGCTAAGAAAAACCTTGTGAAAGTACCAGTAATTAACGGTACTATTCCTCATACTCAGGAAGCCAAATTTGGCGGAGCGAACGTTTTACTCAAACCTGCTTCTTCGGGAACCGGAGTTAAGGCCGGGGGTGCTATGCGCGCTGTGCTCGAAAGTGTTGGTATACATGATATCCTTGCAAAATCAAAAGGATCGTCTAACCCTCACAACCTGGTTAAAGCTACTTTTGCCGCATTGCTTGAATTACGCGATGCCTATACTGTAGCTGAACATCGTGGTGTTGCGCTGGACAAAGTGTTTAACGGATAATCTTATACAAAAATGGCAAAAGTTCGTATTACACAGTACAAGAGTTCAATAGGAGCAACTAAAGCTCAGAAAAAAATTATGAAAGCACTGGGGCTTGGCAAGTTAAACCGTCCGGTTGAACATGAAGCTGTCCCAGAAGTTTTAGGTATGGTAAGAAAACTACAACACCTTTTAAGGGTTGAAGAAGTTAACGAATAATATTCTTTAAATATGGAATTGCATAACTTAAAACCTGCAGAAGGCTCTACCAAGAAAGAGAAACGCATTGGTCGTGGACAAGGTTCTGGTCATGGAGGTACTTCAACCCGTGGACACAAGGGTGCGAAATCAAGGTCAGGTTACAAATCGAAACGTAGTTTTCAGGGTGGTCAGATGCCACTGCAAAGAACCGTACCAAAATTCGGTTTCAAAAATGTGAACAGAGTTGAGTTTAAAGGCGTCAATCTTAGTTCCTTACAAACCCTTGCTGAAGAGAATGGCCTAACGGTTATTGACTTTCAGGTCCTTCAGGATGCCGGTTTTACCGGAAAAAATGATAAGGTTAAAATCCTGGGTAAAGGAATACTGACATTGAAACTCGATGTTAAAGCACATGCTTTTTCCAAGAGCGCCAAAGAGGCAATAGAAAAACTTGAAGGAACTACCGAAACACTTTAGACCGGATGAAAAAACTAATCGAGACTCTTAAGAACATTTATAAAATCGAGGATTTACGAGCAAGGCTTGGATTAACACTTTTGCTATTAGCGGTTTATCGTTTTGGCTCTTTTGTTATCCTTCCCGGAATAGATCCTAACCCCGCCAATTTTGAAGCCTTGAGAAGCCAAGGTTCAGACGGGATTCTGGGATTATTAAATATGTTCTCTGGTGGAGCTTTTTCTAACGCATCAATATTTGCGTTGGGTATTATGCCATACATCAGTGCCTCGATTGTGATCCAACTTTTAGGGTTTGCTGTTCCTTACATTCAGCGTTTACAAAAAGAAGGCGAGTCGGGCCGACGTAAGATTAACCAGATGACACGGTACCTAACCGTTATTATCCTGTTTTTTCAGGGTTGGGCTTATCTGGCCAATTTACGTTTCCAGCTTCCTGAATCCGCTTTTGTATTGGGTAGTTTTTCCTTTAATGTTAGTGCAACAATCGTATTGGCAGCTGGTTCGATGTTTATCATGTGGCTCGGTGAACGAATTACAGATAAAGGTATTGGAAACGGCATTTCCATGATCATTATGATCGGGATTATCGCGCGTCTTCCGCATTCTGTAGTACAGGAATTTGCAAGCAGACTGGCTGAACAAGGTAAGGGATTTATCATGATCATTATTGAAATGGTCATTTTCTTATTCGTTATCGCAGCAACCATTCTATTGGTTCAGGGTACACGAAAAGTTCCTGTTCAGTACGCTAAACGAATTGTTGGAAACCGTCAATACGGGGGTGTTCGTCAGTATATTCCTTTAAAAGTTAACGCTGCAGGCGTAATGCCGATCATCTTCGCTCAGGCTATCATGTTTGTTCCTGCCAGCCTCGCGGGGCTGTTCGGTTCTGAAACATTAAGTCGTATCATGACTTCCTTCTCTGATTATCAGGGTTTCACATACAACTTCACCATGTTTTTAATGGTTATTGTATTCACCTATTTTTATACCGCCATCACGGTTAATCCTAACCAGATGTCAGACGATATGAAAAAGAACGGTGGTTTTATACCGGGAATCAAACCGGGTAAAAGAACTTCTGAATATTTAGATGATGTGATGTCCCGAATAACATTACCGGGTTCCATCTTCCTTGGATTAATTACAATTCTTCCTGCCTTTGCTATGGCTTTGGGCGTGAACTCTGGATTTGCACACTTCTTTGGAGGAACATCATTGCTAATTCTGGTCGGCGTTATTCTGGATACGCTTCAGCAAATTGAAAGTCATTTGTTGATGCGCCATTACGACGGTTTGTTAAAATCGGGTCGGATTAAAGGTCGTACCGGAGTTTAAATAATGGCACTCTGGAAACAGGGTACCATGCTTGAAAATGCGTTTAAAATTCGCAAGTCAGCTGAAAAGCATTATATAATCAGTTGTAATTCCATTTAAAAGGGGTTATTCTGATGCGTTCTGTGAAGGATTTTTGAGAATCGTCGCTTTTAATAAGTTCGATATTTCCAGACTACTTTATTTTTCCGGTTAACGGTTATGTAAAGTTGGAATGTAAATTGTTTCGTTATGATTGTAGCCATTTATCTGATGGCATAACAAGCGCGGCAAAGCGAAACCTTCGGTAGATTTTATATTTACTGTCGTTGGAACATGTTTAAAACAAGCTATCTTCGGATAACTGATTTCTCAATTATTTTGTGGACGTTTTTTAATCGCTCATGGAGCGAAAAGTTTGAGTTTACAGGTCTTTCAATACATTACTAAAATTTTGGAGAAGTAATTAGTTTCTATGTCAAAACAAGCATTTATAGAACAAGACGGAACCATAATTGAAGCATTGTCTAATGCAATGTTCAGGGTGGAATTACAAAATGGTCATGTCATCACGGCCCATATTTCGGGTAAGATGCGCATGCACTACATTAAAATTCTGCCTGGTGATAAGGTAAAGGTTGAAATGTCACCGTACGACTTGAGCAAAGGGAGGATATCTTTCAGGTACAAAAATTAAAACGTAGGAAAATGAAAGTAAGGGCATCTATTAAGAAACGTAGTGCAGATTGTAAAATTGTCAGCCGTAAAGGCCGTCTCTACGTTATCAACAAAAAAAATCCTAAGTTTAAACAACGTCAGGGATAATATGTTAATTTTGTAAAGTTTTTTTAATTCGTATAAGAATATGGCTCGTATAGTTGGCGTAGATATACCGAATAACAAGAGAGGCGAGATTGCCTTGACTTATATTTATGGGGTAGGGCGTAGCCGCTCACAGTTGATTCTGGAGAAAGCTGGTGTTGATAAAAATATCAAAGTCAGTGACTGGAACGACGAGCAGCTAGGTGCAATCCGTAAAGTTATTACGGAAAGTTACAAAGTGGAAGGTGAATTACGTTCTGAATATCAGATTTCTATCAAACGATTGATGGATATCGGATGTTACAGGGGCATTCGTCATCGTATCGGTTTACCTGTTCGTGGGCAGAGTACTAAAAATAATGCCAGAACGCGTAAGGGTAGGAAGAAAACAGTTGCAAATAAGAAAAAAGCCACTAAATAATTTTAAGTAGAAATGGCAAAAAAGACTGGAGTATCAAAGAAAAGAGTTGTAAACATTGAACCTGTTGGACAGGCTCATGTCTCTTCTTCTTTTAATAATATCATCATCTCGATGACCAACAACAACGGTGAAGTAATTTCATGGTCGTCTGCTGGTAAAAAAGGGTTCAGAGGATCAAAAAAGAACACTCCGTATGCAGCGCAAACTGCTTCTGAAGAGTGTGCCAAAACAGCTTTTGACCTTGGATTACGCAAGGTTAAGGTTTTCGTTAAAGGACCGGGAAACGGACGCGAATCTGCTATTCGTGCGATGGCAAACGTTGGAATTCAGGTAACTGAAATTGTCGATGTTACTCCATTACCACACAATGGCTGTCGTCCTCCTAAACGTCGTCGCGTATAATTAATCAGGTACTTTTAAACGTAAAATCACATGGCAAGATATATTGGTCCAAAGTCCAAAATTTCAAGAAAATTCGGTGAGGCTATTTATGGTCCCGATAAAGCTTTTGAGCATAAGAATTTCCCTCCCGGAATGCATGGGAACAGCAAACGACGGAAAAAAGTTTCGGAATACGGTACTCAGCTAAAGGAAAAACAAAAAGCTAAGTATATGTATGGAATACTTGAGCGTCAGTTTCGTAATCTTTTCGAAAAAGCTCACTCGCACAAAGGAGTTACAGGAACAGTTCTTCTGCAACTTCTCGAAAGCCGCCTCGATAATGTTGTATTTCGTCTTGGTATTGCACCAAGCCGCGCTGCTGCCCGTCAGTTAGTGTCACACAAACACATCGTTATTAATGGTTCGGTTGTGAATATTCCCTCTTACACACTTCGCCCTGGGGAAGTGGTTAGCGTTCGTGAAAAATCTAAATCGCTGGTTGCGATTACCGATGCACTTGCTACTAACCGCCATAACAAATTTCCTTGGCTCGAATGGGATAGCGAAGCCAAATCTGGTAAGTTTTTGAATGTTCCTGGCCGCGAAGAGATTCCGGAAAACATCAAGGAGCAGTTAATCGTCGAGTTGTATTCGAAATAAAAATAATAGTTAGGTTTATGTCAATTTTAGCTTTCCAGAAACCGGATAAGGTGATAATGATTGAGTCGGACAATAGGATCGGTAAATTCGAATTCCGTCCGCTTGAACCTGGGTATGGTATTACTATTGGTAATGCACTTCGCAGGATCTTATTGTCCTCTTTAGAAGGGTACGCAATCACAACGATAAAAATTGAAGGGGTAGAGCACGAATTCTCTACAATTCCCGGTGTAATAGAGGATGTTACCGAAATAATCCTCAACCTGAAACAGATTCGTTTCAAAAAGGTTGTAGATGACTTTGATAACGAAAAAGTTTCTGTAACTATCTTCGGTCAGGATAATTTTAAAGCTGGTGATATTAATAATTTCATCACAGGATTCAGGGTTCTTAACCCCGAATTAGTGATCTGCAACATGGAACCGGAAGTGAAACTTCAGATTGAACTTTCAATCGAAAAGGGTCGCGGTTATGTTCCCGGTGTAGAAAATAAACCGGCGGAAGAAGAATTTGGAGTTATTCCGATTGACTCTATCTTCACACCAATCAAAAATGTTAAGTATGATATCGAAAACTATCGTGTCGAACAAAAAACTGACTACGAGAAATTATTGATCGAAATCACAACTGACGGATCTATCTATCCTAAAGATGCCTTGAAGGAAGCAGCTAAAATATTGATTTACCATTTTATGCTTTTCTCCGACGAGAAAATTACACTCGACTCAGATGAGAAATTTGCCAATGAAGAATTTGACGAAGAGATTCTTCATATGAGGCAGCTTCTTAAAAACCGGTTGGTCGACCTCGATCTGTCTGTAAGAGCATTAAATTGTCTCAAAGCGGCTGACGTTGACACACTTGGCGAATTGGTGACTTACAATCGTAACGACTTGTTGAAATTCCGTAATTTCGGAAAAAAATCTTTAACAGAACTGGACGATTTACTGGTTAACCTTGGTTTGAGTTTTGGGATGGATATCAGTAAGTATAAATTAGACAAGGAATAACAGAAATGAGACATAGAAAAAGTTTCAATCATTTAGGCAGAACCAGTTCTCACAGACATGCTATGCTTTCAAATATGGCTAATTCGCTCCTCCTCCATAAAAGGATCAGCACTACTTTAGCCAAAGCCAAAGCATTACGCGTTTATGTAGAGCCAATTCTTACCCGCGCAAAAAGTGATACGACTCACAATCGACGCGAAGTGTTCAGCCTGCTGCAAAGCAAAACAGTTGTTACTGAGCTTTTCCGCGATATCGTGCTGAAAATTGGCGACCGTCCGGGTGGTTATACCCGGATATTAAAGGTGGGCAACAGACTTGGTGATAACGCCGAAATGTGTATTATCGAGTTGGTAGACTATAACGAAAATATGTTGTCAACTTCTAAAAAGGAAACAAGCAAAAAGCGCAGATCAAGAAAAAAATCTGAACCTGCTGTTGCTGAAAGTTCTAAAAAAGAAGTCGCTGCACCTGTTAAGGAAGCTGTTGCCACTGAAGTGCCTGTTGCAGAGGCCGGTGAAGAAGATAAAGCAGAGTAATTAAGATAGTTATTTTAAAAAGGGCAGCGTTCGTTGCCCTTTTTTTATGCTTTTTTTCAGGGATTTTCAGTTTTAAAGCCTCACTATTCTCTAAAATATGAATTTTTGTCTCCTTAAGACTAATTCTTTATAAATTCTTTATATATTTGAACCAAACTATTAGAACACTAGATGAACTATATTAAAAAGAAACTACTTGAAAAGGGGGAGCAAGAGCGTGCTGTTGTCAAACGTTTAATCAGTGAATTCGGTGAAGTTGTTGTGGAAAAGGTCAATATTGATCAGATCCTCACTGGGATGAAAGGGATGACCAGTTTGCTGACTGTTACCTCAAAACTTGATCCTGAAAATGGAATAAGGTACCGGGGCTATTCTATTCAGGAACTTCAGGAATTGCTGCCTAAAATTACTCCAGGCGGTGAACCGCTTCCCGAGGGATTGTTTTACCTCATGTTGCTTGGCGAATTACCTACACTCCAGGATGCTGAATTTTTAAGCAAAGAGTGGTACAACAGAAGCCATGTACCCTATCATGTTATTAAAGTAATTGAAGCGATGCCAACCACGGCTAAACCGATGACTCAGTTTAGTACGGGAATTATTTCTATGGCAACTGATTCATTATTTCAAAAAGCTCATCGTTCAGGGATAAGTAAAAACGACTATTGGGATACGACCTATGAAGATGTAATGAATCTTATAGCGCGTCTTCCTGTAATTGCCGCATATATTTATCGCAGAAGTTTCAAAGATGGTAGTTTTATCGAACCCGATCCTAATCTAGACTGGGCAGCAAACTTCGCCCATATGATGGGATATGATGATGAAGAAATTTACCGGTTATTCCGGATGTATATGTGTATCCATGCTGACCATGAGGGTGGTAATGTATCGGCTCACGCTACTCACCTGGTTGGAACTGCTCTTAGTAATCCCTACTATTCGTATGCCGCTGGTATGCTTGGCCTGGCAGGACCATTACACGGTTATGCCAATCAGGAAGTGATGTTCTGGATCTACGAGATGATCAAGGTTATTGGTGATAACCGCGATGAAACAGTGGTACGCGAAAAGATTGAAGCTTATGTTCGTAAGACGATCTCTGACGGGAAAGTTATCCCTGGTTATGGTCATGCTGTATTGAGAGTAACCGATCCGCGTTTTACTGCTCAGCAAAAATTTGCTGAAAAATATGTAAAGGACGATCATTTGATTAATATCGTCAATATGCTTTACGATATCGTTCCTCCAATTCTCAAATCTCTCGGTAAGGTTAAAAATCCGTGGCCAAATGTGGATGCTTTCTCAGGAGCGCTTCTTCAGCATTATGGCATCTCGGAATATTTCTTTTATACTGTAATGTTTGGCGTTAGCCGGGCTTTAGGTGTTTTAGCTCAGCTGGTATGGGACCGAATGTATAACCTACCACTTGAAAGACCATCTTCCGAAACTTTGGAATGGTTTAAAGACAAGGCCGGAATCTGATTTTAATTTTTTTATTATAATAGTTAATAGGGGACCTTAAAATCCCCTATTTTTATGCATAAAATATTTACGGTATGTCTTTTCATGGATTAAGAGATTTTATCAAACTGCTTGAAGATAATAACGAGTTGATCCGTATCGCTGTTCCGGTGAATCCTGAATTGGAAATCGCTGAAATAACGGATCGTATATCAAAAAGTGCAGATGGCGGCAAAGCCCTGTTATTTGAAAACAACGGGACTGATTTTCCTCTGCTGATCAATGCTTTTGGCTCGGAAAAACGCATGGCACTGGCATTGGGTGCTGAAAATCTGGAAAGCATAGGCACCGGGATCGAATCGCTTTTTAAACAGCTGGCATCACCCAAAACCGGTCTTCTGGCAAAGATGAAATTTCTTCCATTTTTAACACGCATTGCTTCATGGATGCCAAAGAAAATTTCCGGACGCGGAAAATGTCAGGAGATCGTAATGAAACAGCCTGATTTATCGAAGCTTCCAATTCTTAAATGTTGGCCTGCAGATGGTGGCCGGTTTATTACACTGCCTTGTGTTGTTACCCGTGATCCGGCAACAGGTATCAGAAATGTTGGAATGTACCGGATGCAGGTTTTAGAACCCACCCTTACCGGAATGCATTGGCATAAACATAAAACGGGTGCACGCCACTTTGCCGGCTACAAGGAGCAAGGGGTTAAAATGCCCGTTTCTGTTGTTATAGGCGGCGATCCGGCTTACACCTACGCAGCCACCGCACCACTTCCCGATCATATAGACGAGTATATGCTCGCCGGTTTTTTACGTAAAAGGAAGGTCGGATTGGTAAAATGTCTTACAAATGATCTTGAAGTTCCTGGTGATGCCGACTTTATTATTGAGGGCTATGTCGATCCTCAGGAAGATTTGATCTGGGAGGGACCGTTTGGCGACCATACCGGCTTTTATTCATTGGCCGATTGGTATCCGAAATTTCATGTTACTTGTATTACCTATCGCAAAGACGCAGTATATCAGGCTACAGTTGTAGGAATTCCTCCCCAGGAGGATTCATGGATCGGAAGAGCCACAGAAAAAATATTTCTGGCGCCGATGAAACTTACGCTAATTCCTGAACTATTGGATATGGAACTTCCTCCGTCCGGTGTAGCCCATAATCTTACATTAGCGAAAATTAATAAAACCTATACAGGACAGGGCCCTAAAGTGATGAATGCTATGTGGGGTGCAGGTCAGATGATGTTTAATAAGATACTGATAATTGCTGATCAAAAGGCTGATATTAAAGATTATACTGCCTTCGCACGATACGTTTCCAGAGTAGTTGATCCGCTTCATGACATCCATTTTTCACAGGGTCCGATGGATGTTCTTGATCATTCCTCCTCCCGGTTTGCTTACGGCTCAAAACTTGGAATTGATGTAACATCTAAATTCCCTGAAGAACGGGATGAACCGGAAAAGTTGGTGGAACTTAATGTCGACCTCGATTTTTGCAGTAAAGCGCTGACTGCTATCCCCGGTGTTATTTCCTTAAATCTTTCGCTTATCGATATGGGAATATCAGCCGCTATTTTAGGAATTATCAAAAGTGAGGATACAACCTTGAACGACATTATAAGCAAAATACAGGTAATCAGTGAATTGTCAGCTGTTAAGCTGTTCCTTTTTGTAGATCCAGAGTTAAATATCTTTGATTTAGAAGCTGTTTGCTGGTATGTTTCAGGAAATATTGATCCACGACGTGATTGCCGAATCTTGAAATCTGTTCATGCTGAAAACGCAGCTCATTTTGTGATGGATGGTACGCGTAAATCATACCAGATAGATTCTTTTAAAAGAGACTGGCCTAATCCTGTTGTCTCTTCTTCCGAAACGATTGAAAAAATTGATAAGATCTGGTCATCATTAGGTTTAGGTCCATTTATCCCATCTCCTTCATTGAGATATAATTCGCTCAAAAGAGGCCATGAGGCTATAAGCCAATAATACTTGTTCAGGGATTGAAATTTTCTTGTAGTTGAAGCTGAAAATTGTTTACCTTTATTACGGCTTTCAGGCAGTACCGACTGTTATTCATCAAAGACGAATACCATTTTAACCCTAAATATTAACACGATGAACAGCATCAAAGGATCAAAGACCGAGCAAAATTTGCTTAAAGCATTTGCCGGTGAATCGCAGGCCAGAATGCGGTATGATTATTTTGCAAAACAAGCAAAAAAAGAAGGGCTGGAACAAATTTCGGCCATTTTTGAAGAGACTTCTTTGAACGAAAGGGAACATGCAAAACGTTTTTTTAAATTCCTCGAAGGAGGATCAGTTGAGATTACTGCCTCTTATCCAGCCGGCAGGATCGGTACCACACTGGAGAACCTCCAGGCAGCCGCTGAAGGTGAAAATGAAGAGTGGACCGAATTATATCCTGAATTTGCAAAAATTGCTGAGGAAGAAGGATTTAAAGAGGTTTCAATGGCTTTCAAATTAATTTCAAGGGTCGAAAAGGCGCATGAAGAACGATATAATATTCTCTATAATAATTTAATCGAGGGCAAAGTCTTCGAGAGAGAAGGTAAAATTGTTTGGAAATGCCGCAATTGCGGATACTTGCATGAGGGGACAAAAGCGCCTCAAAATTGTCCGGCTTGCCTTCATCCACAATCATATTTCGAGATTAAAGAATCGAATTATTAATTTTGGGGAATTTATAACCTAAATATGTTGAATGAAAGATCTGGTCAAGTACATTGAAAGATTGCCAAAAGCCGAGCTTCATGTACATATAGAGGGGACCTTTGAACCCGAGCTGATGTTTGAAATCGCTGCCAGAAATAACATCCAACTTCAGTATGATTCTGTAGATGACCTTCGTAAGGCCTATCAATTTGATTGCCTTCAGGATTTTTTGGATATTTATTACCTTGGATCGGCCGTGTTACGAGAAGAGGTGGATTTTTACGATCTGACCTGGGCATATCTTTTACGTGCCCACAAAGACAGGGTGCTGCACACTGAAATATTTTTCGATCCTCAAACCCATACGGCAAACGGAGTGCCATTAAAGACTGTAATTGATGGTATTATAGGTGCTTTAAACGATGGACTGGCAAAATTGGGAATTACTTCTTGTTTAATCATGTGCTTTTTGCGTCATCTTGACGAAGCATCTGCTTTTGCATTGCTTGAAGAAGCCCGGCCCTATCACCACTTAATAACTGCGGTCGGACTCGATTCTTCTGAAAAAGGAAATCCTCCTGAAAAGTTTGAGCGTGTTTTTTCGCTTACACGACAATATGGAATCCAGGCAGTTGCGCATGCAGGAGAAGAAGGTCCTGCCCAAAATATCCGCAATGCCGTTGAATTACTCAAAGTAGAAAGAATTGACCACGGAAATAGCTGTCTTGAAGATGAAAAATTGGTCGAGTTACTTCGGGACAGAGCTATTCCGCTCACACTTTGTCCCCTTTCAAACTTAAAATTGAATGTAATTGAGTTTCTGGAAGACCATCCGCTTCTAATTATGCTCCAAAAAGGATTAATGGTATCGGTAAATTCCGATGATCCTGCCTATTTTGGTGGATATGTTAATGCTAATTATATCGCAGTTTCCAAGGCTTTAAATCTCGATAAAACGCAAATATATCAGGTAGCCCTTAATTCCTTTCAGTCCTCATTTTTATCCCGGAATATTCGCGAGAATTATATCGACCTCTTGAATGAGTATCATAAGAATGAAAACATTTAGAATTAAACATCTACTCCCCTTAAAATATAAGGGAGCCAAAGATTTTCTTAGTTTTCATATCAAGAGTTCAAGATGATGTCATTCATATTTAATTCGACATATTTTTCGCTCCAATACCCTGTTCTTTTGTGCTTTTATTTATAGAATTTACGACCTATGTGTTCGAAAGTTTGTGTATTCCTGAAAGTCAACCTGAAGCATTGTTTCGTATCTTTTATTATGTATCTTTGCGGCACTCAATTAAAAATTTTACGAATGAAAAGGCTAATTTTATTTACAGGAATTGTTTTGTGTTTTAATCAAGTATTTGCCGGTGGATTGCTCACTAATGGAAATCAGAGTGCCCAATATATCAGGATGCTTTCGCGAAACGCTTCCACTTCGGTTGATGCGGTATATTTTAATCCTGCTGGATTGATGAAGATGGACAACGGCTTTTACCTTTCTCTTCAAAGCCAGAGTTTGTTTCAATCGAAAACTGTTGAATCGGGATTTCCGCTTCTTCATACCTCAAAATATGAAGGGACTTTAACTGTTCCGGTTTTTCCAACGGCATTTGCTGTTTACAAAAAGGATCGTTTTGCTTTTTCCCTGGGACTTGGACCTAACAGCGGAGGCGGGAGCGTTGAGTTTGGCAAGGGATTGCCATCTTTCGAAAAAACAATTTCTACACTCGTTCCTGGTTTGGCCGGGCTGAAAAAAGTAGGTATGAGCGTAAGTGATTACAAAACTGATATTTATTTGAAAGGCGAATCTGTTTATTGGGGAATTCAAGGGGGAGCCTCATTTAAAGTGAACGAGATTTTTTCAGTATATGCTGGTGCACGGTACCTTCCGGCCACGAATAAATATAGTGGTTATTTAAATAATATTCAGGTAAATGTAAATGGTACATTTAAAAGTGCTGCAACTTTTCTTACAACCGAAGCAGCTCCCGTACTTCAGGGACTCGCTAATCAATCTACAGGTGCTGCAGCCAGTGTTCAGCCATTGATCACCGCAGGTGCAGGAACTTTCAATCTTGCCCAGGTTCAGGGAGCAGGATATATCAGCGGCGGTACACGTACCCAGATTGAACAAGGTCTTGTCGGACTTGGACTATCTCAGGCACAAATCAATCAATTGAATATATCTCAAATACAGGCAACCTATACTGCCGGAGCTGCCTCCTTAAATGGTCAGGCTGCCGGGTTAATTGGTACAGCAGCCCAACTTAAAGATAAAGCCGTTGATGTTGAGCAAACCGGATCTGGTGTTACTCCTATTCTTGGAGTTAATATCTCACCGGCGAAAGATTTAAATATCGGAATAAAATATGAATTTAAAACCAGTTTAACGCTAACCAACAATTCAAAAGTCGATGGAACAGGTCTGTTCCCTGATAAAAAGGAGACAAAAAGCGACGTTCCTTCACTCTTTTCTATAGGAGCAGATTATAAATTATCAAAAAAGGTAAACGTTTCTTTGTCACTTAACGCTTATGGTGATAAAAGTGTTGACTGGGGTACTAATGTTTACGGACAAGCCCGCACAATAGCATCTAACACCTGGGAAATGGCATTGGGCGGTCAGTACCAGCTAGTTAAAAACTTTGCGGTAAGTATGGGTTACCTGCATACCGAAGTGGGAGTTACCAAACAATTCCAAAGTGACTTCAGTTACTATGTCAGCGGAGAAACTTTCGGCGGTGGATTCGAATGGAAGCCAACTTCTAAATTTACTGTTGACGCGGGTATCATCTACACAAAGTATCAGGATGACCAAAAAGCATTCACCGATCCGGTTGTTGGAAACTACACCGAAACGTATAAAAAAAGTAACCTGGGTTTTGCGATTGGTCTTGGATACCATTTCGGAGGATTATAACAGGCTGATAAAAAACGATAAGGATTCATCTGATTCCTTTCGTTTACAGATAATGCAAAAGGAGCGCTGCCCAACGTGGACAGCGCTCCTTTTGAGTTCATAACGGCTTAACTAAGCAATCAGATTTTCACCGTTTCATGTACGATACAGGCATGGGTTACAGGCATCGCTTTGCGATAAACAGCAGAAACACCGCAATATCGTTCGTGAGATAAGTTAATGGCCTTTTCGAGTTTTTCAATAGGGAGCTCCTTGCCCCAGAACTCATAAATAATATGCATGCTCGTATAGTGAACGGGTTGTTCTTCAGTTTGCTCGGCCTCTACTTTGACATCGAAATTTTCCAGTTCAACTCTCATTTTAGCAAGAATCGAAACTACATCCATAGCGGTGCATCCTGCTAATGCGACCAACATTAGCGGCTTGGGTCGCGGTCCGAGATTGCGTCCTCCAAATTGTTCGCCGGCATCCAGCATTAATTTGTGCCCGTTTACATCGGCTTCAAATGCCATTCCATCTTTCCACGAAATACTGATATCCTGTTTCATTTTAATGATCTGTTAATTGAGCGATACTTTCAAAACATCACCGATCGCACTTTTAAAAGTGTCCTTAGGTAAGGCACCCATCGCCATCTGTGGCTGTCCTTCAAGAGGGACAAACAAGATCGAAGGGATGCTCTGAATTCCGAAAATGGATGCCAGTTCCTGCTGTTCTTCCGTATTTACTTTGAAAATAGTCAGTTTTTCGCCATATTCTGCCTGCAACTCCTCCAATATTGGAGCAACCGTTTTGCAAGGACCACACCAGTTGGCGTAAAAATCGATGATTACCGGTACTTTTCCTTCGAATTTCCACTCTTTGTTGAGTTCATAATTGAAGACCTTTTCTTTGAAACTCTCAGCTGTTAAATGTTCAAGTGCCATACTATTTATTTTTTAATTGATAATTTAGAATACGTGCTATTAGCAATAATTGTGATGCAAAAATATTAAATACTTTGGAATAAAAAAAGTTTTTAATAAAAAAATATGCTATTAGCAAAATATGTGCTTGTAAATAGTTGTCTTCTTTGTAATTTTGCAAATATAAAATTTAGCTGAAGCATGGAAACACTGACCGGAATAATGAGCATGGTTTATGAGATGAAGAAAAAATGCCTTCAGGTTGATCATAAGCTGATGGAAGATCTGAAAATTTCCCAGTCGGAATTGCTGTTTTTTTCAGCGCTTAGTAATTGTCAGGGAATCACCAGCCCTGAGTTGGCAAAGAATATGGGTCTTTCACCCTCCCGGGTAAGCCGTGTAGTGGATAAGCTGTTTGTAAACGGGTATCTCGATAGAAATACAGCCACCAACGACCGCAGAGTGATTACATTGTGCCTTACTCCTAAAGGCAAGGCTATACGGACTAAAATTGATAAAGTCAGAAATGAATGTGAAGAGCGTCTGCTCGATATAATTCCTTCTGCCGAAATGGAACGATTCACCGAAATATTCTCAAAGATTGTGGTGAATCTGTAATTCATCGGATTTACTATATTTGCCAGCATGAAGATGATTCTCTTATCTGATCGAAGGTCAGGGAAAACAGAGTGGATTATGACGTTTGATTTTGAAATATCGCAATATGATCTGGAACGAACGAATTGAGTGTGCAACCCGCGAAGAGATGAGAATCATACAGTCTGAAAGATTGTGTGAGACGGTTAAGCTAATTTATCATAACGTCCCTTATTACCGTCAAAAAATGCAGCAAGCGGGACTCACCCCTCACGATATTCACGATGTCGATGATCTTCAGCGGCTCCCGTTTACAACTAAAATTGATTTGCGCGACAACTATCCATTTGGCTTGTTTACCGTGCCGATGAGTGAGATTGTGCGGTTGCATGCCTCATCCGGAACCACCGGCAAGCCTACAGTTGTTGGTTATACCCGAAAAGATATCCAAATGTGGGCAGAAGCAGTCACCCGTTCACTATGTATGGCCGGAGTGCATCGCAATGATATAGTGCAGATTGCTTATGGTTATGGCTTGTTTACAGGCGGACTTGGCTTACATTATGGGACCGAGAATTTAGGCGCTTCCGTGATTCCGATTTCCGGAGGAAACACCAGCAAGCAAATTCAGTTAATGGAAGATTTTGGCAGTTCAGTTCTTTGTTGCACCCCGTCATATGCGCTCAACATTGCTGAGGTGATGAAGGAGATGAACGTGGATCCAAAACAGCTTAAACTCCGGGTTGGAATTTTTGGAGCAGAGCCCTGGTCTGAGGCAATGAGGAAAGAGATTGAAAATAAGCTGAATATAAAGGCGATCGATATTTACGGTCTCAGTGAAGTTGTGGGACCCGGTGTTTCGTGCGAGTGCGAACAGCAATGTGGCATGCACATTAATGAGGATCATTTTCTGCCCGAGATCATCGATCCTGAAACATTGCAGCCCGTTCCAAAAGGTGAGACCGGAGAACTTGTTTTTACAACAATTACGAAAGAAGGAATGCCACTGATCAGATACCGTACCCGTGATCTGACCCGCCTGATCTACGAAAAATGTACGTGTGGCCGTACCCTCGTGCGTATGGAAAAATGTAAAGGCCGAAGTGATGATATGCTGATAATTCGGGGAGTGAACGTTTTTCCGTCGCAAATTGAAACCGTTCTACTGAATATGAGCGAAGTAGAGCCACATTACCTGATCATTGTTGATCGGGATGGAACACTCGACAGTTTGTCGGTGATGGTGGAAGTGCAGGAACAATTTTTCTCGGATGAGATCAGGAAATTGCAGGAATTAAGGCTTAAAATTGCAGGAAATCTGGCGAGCGTGCTTGGCTTGTCCGTAAATGTGAAACTTGTGGAACCAAAAACAATCGAACGTACAGCCGGAAAAGCCAAGCGGGTGATTGATAATCGAAAATATTAAAACATGAGAAAGATCTGCTTTTATATTAAAGGTTGTATCTATTTTTGAACTGTTTTAGAAGATGGAAATTCAGTTCCTGTTTTTTTGAAGAGATTGAAAACTACTAACAGTTATCGTTATGTTGATCAAGCAATTATCGGTTTTTCTGGAAAATAAATCGGGGCGTCTGAATGAAGTTTCAAAGTTACTCGGAAGTGCAGGAATCAACATGTCTGCCTTCACCGTCGCTGATACCTCTGAATTTGGTATTTTAAGGTTAATCGTTTCTGATCCGGATCGTGCTTGTAAGGTTTTACGTGACAATCAGTTTTCGGTCAGTCTTACTGAAGTGATTTGTCTAAACTGCCCCAACGAACCAGGTTCTTTAGCAGAGGTGCTTCAGATTTTATTCGATAATGAAGTATCAGTTGAATACCTTTATGCTTTTTCTATGTGTGAATCGGCCTATGTTGTATTGAAACCTGATCATATGGAAAAGTGCATTAAAGTGCTTCAAACCCATAAAATGGAGCTTGTCAAAGCAAGTGAGTTATATAAATTCTAATATTGCAGAGATATTTGGCCACTAAAACCCGGTTTTTCCGGGATTTTTTTTACATTGCGTCCAAATTAATTAAATCAGTTTAGTGTGAAAAAAGTTTCAATACAAGGAATACAAGGTTCTTTTCATGAGGATGCAGCCCGTCAATATTTTGATGAAGAGATTGAAATAGCCGAGTGCAAATCATTTCGCAAAGTGTGCGAACTCATTGATCAGGATAGAGTTGACTATGCTGTAATGGCCATCGAAAATTCAATTGCAGGGAGTATTCTGCAGAACTATTCGTTGATCCGGGATTTTCATTTACGCATTATTGGCGAAATATATATTCATATTCAGATGAATTTAATGGTACTTCCCGGTGTTCGTAAGAAAGATATTAAAGAGATTTATTCACATCCGGTGTCATTTCTTCAATGCGCTGAATATTTAGAGAAATATTTTCCAAATGCAGAGACAAAGGAGCTTGGTGATAACGCTGCAGTTGCAAAACTGATCGCGAAAGAGAAGATTACTTATGCTGCCGCAATCAGCAATTTGAGATCGGCTAAGCTTTATGGTCTCGAAGTCCTGGAAAAAGGAATTGAGAGTAATAAAAAGAATTATACCCGGTTTCTTGTTTTGGCTAAGCATTCCAAATCATCTGACATGGCCAATAAGGCTTCGTTATGTTTTGAAGTAGGACACTTTCATGGCGCTTTAGCTAAAGTTTTAAATACCTTTGCTGAGCACGAAATCAACCTGACTAAAATACAGTCGTTGCCAATCATTGGAAAACCTAACGAATACTCTTTCCACGTCGATGTCGAGTGGGACTCGATTGAAAATTACGAGAAAGCGATTCACATGGTTCTGAAAAATGTTTCCAGTCTGGCAATACTCGGAGAATATATCAGGGGAGAAGTTTCAATACACAATCAATAAATATCTAAATATGAGTAAAATAGCTATTTTTTTCGGACCGGAGAACGGAGCTGTTCACCGCGTTGTCAAATCATTGGCATCAAAAATAGAGGACCAAAATCCGGATATTATTCTCGTTAATGAGGCGACAGTCGCCGATCTTGCACGTTATGACACCATCATCTTCGGCATCTCGACCATCGGACGTGATACTTGGGATCAGAAATTCGGCAATGTTGATTGGGCTAAATTCATGCCTACTGTCTCATCATTTGATTTTACAGGTAAGAAAGTAGCCGTTTTTGGATTGGGTGATCACATTACATACGCTTATCATTTTGTGAATTCAATGGGAATTCTGTCCAGAATCGTCGTTGCAAACGGGGGACAGCTGTTGGGTAAAGTAAGTCCGGATGGCTATACATTTCAGGACTCTGAGGCTCTTGAAGCCGGCGTATTCCTTGGCCTGCCAATTGATGAAGATTTTGAACCTGAATTAACCGATGAACGCCTGAATGCGTGGGTAGCTCAGCTAAATAAAGAGATTGGAACCGGTTCAGCCAAATGAACACTCCAATAAACAGCGATATTGTTGAACGCAAAATAGAAGAACTCGCAGTACCCGAGATTGGGAATGCGTCAATCCGGGAAATCGTACAGCTGGTCAGCAGTATCGAAGCAGCCACCGGCGAGCGTTATATCCGAATGGAAATGGGTATTCCGGGTCTTCCGGCATCTAAAATCGGCGTTGAGGCCGAGATTGAAGCTTTGCGCAATAATGTAGCCGCTGTATATCCCAGAATTGATGGTATTCAACCCTTGAAGGACGAAACTTCCCGTTTTGTGAAACTCTTCATGAATGTTGATGTCAAACCTGAAGGCTGTATTCCTACAGTAGGTTCAATGGAAGGAAGTTATGCTGCATTTATGGTGGCAGGAAGTTGCCACAGAGAACGCGATACCGCGCTCTTTATTGATCCCGGGTTTCCTGTTCAGAAACAGCAATTGCAGGTCATGGGGCAGAAATTCGAAACTTTTGATGTGTTTGATTATCGTGGGGCGAAACTTCGTTCAAAGCTTGAGTCCTATCTTTCTAAGGGAAATATCAATTGTATCATTTATTCAAATCCCAATAATCCGTCATGGATTTGTTTCGACGAAGAAGAATTGCGGGTAATCGGAGAATTAGCAAATCAATACGATATTGTTGTTATTGAGGATCTTGCATATTTTGGAATGGATTTTAGAAAGGATTTATCCCGCCCGGGAGAACCACCTTATCAGGTTACTGTTGCCAGCTATACCGGTAATTATATTTTAATGATCTCCAGCTCAAAAGTATTTTCTTATGCAGGGCAACGGATTGGAATAATGGTGATCTCTGATGCCCTGTATCATCGTCATTTTCCTTTTCTAGAGGAGCGGCTAAATGTTCATGGATTTGGTAATGCCGTGGTACACAGAGTTTTGTATTCTTTGACATCAGGAACGTCACACTCTTCCCAGTATGCCCTGGCGGCTATGTTTAAGGCAGCCTCAGATGGCTCTTTTAACTTCGTTGAAGAGGTAAAGGAATATGGCGAAAAGGCCAGAATAATGAAGAAATTATTTATTGACAACGGATTTACGATTGTGTACAATACTGATCTTCAGCAACCTGTTGGTGATGGATTCTATTTCACCATTGCCTATCCGGGGATGACAGGAGCCGGCTTATTACATAAATTATTGTATTACGGCATCAGCGCGATCTCATTAGGCAATACCGGAAGTACCAAAGAGGGATTAAGGGCATGTGTGTCAAACGTTAAAAGAGAACAATTCAAAGATTTAGCATTAAGACTTCAGCAATTTAATTCAGATTTTCCGGTATAATCTGATCTGAATATGATTTAAGCTTTATTCAAATAAGTTAACTATTAAATAAATAGCATAAAGATGGCAAAAGTCAGAGGAGCAGTAGTTGTCGCCACAGAAGTGTGCAAGGGGTGTAATCTTTGTGTGGTTGCATGCCCGACACAAACTTTGGCGCTTAACCGTAATGTAAACAACAAAGGATACCACTACTCCTACATGGAGAATCCCGAAAACTGTACCGGTTGTACTAATTGTTCCGCCGTTTGCCCTGATAGCTGCATTACTGTTTACAGAACAAAGATCGAAAACTAACTAATACTTGAAAATCCTGAATATGGGAGAGTTAAGATTAATGAAGGGGAATGAGGTAATTGCCGAAGCAGCTATCCGCTGTGGCTGTGATGGCTATTTCGGTTACCCGATCACCCCGCAATCCGAAGTAATGGAAACTTTAATGGCTTTGCGGCCATGGGAAGATTCCGGTATGGTTGTTTTGCAGGCAGAAAGTGAAATAGCGTCCATTCATATGGTTTATGGAGCGGCAGGTGCCGGAAAGAGGACAATGACTTCCTCTTCAAGTCCGGGTATTAGCCTGATGGCCGAAGGGATATCTTACCTCGCAGGTGCCGAATTGCCTTGCCTTATTGTCAACGTACAACGAGGTGGCCCCGGGCTTGGAACAATTCAACCATCTCAAGCCGATTACAATCAGGCAACAAAGGGTGGTGGTCATGGGGATTATTCGTTGCTGGTGCTTGCTCCCGCATCAGTGCAGGAAATGCATGACTTCGTAATTCTTGGATTCGATCTTGCCTTTAAATACCGTAATCCGGTAATGATTCTTGCCGACGGTGTAATCGGACAATTGATGGAGAAAGTTGAACTGATTGATCAGCGTCCGCGCTGGACAAACGATGAGGTCAAGGCAATTTCCGGAGAATGGGCTACAACAGGAAAATCTTCAAACCGCAAAAAACATGTTATTACTTCGCTGGAGATGGATTCCGATATTATGGAAGAAAATAACCTGCGGCTTCAGCGAAAATACAACCGGATGAAAGCCGAAGATGTTCGGTTTGAATTAATAGATTGTGATGATGCCGAATATATTATGGTTGCCTTTGGATCGGCAGCCCGTATTTGTCAGAAAACGGTTCAGATTGCCCGTAAAAAAGGGGTGAAGGTTGGTTTAATCCGCCCGATTACCCTTTTCCCTTTTCCTGAGAAAATTATTGCTGAATATGCCACAAAAGTGAAAGGTTTTCTTTCGGTTGAATTCAATGCCGGACAGATGGTGAATGATATTAAACTGGCAGTTAATGGCGTAACCAGAGTGGAATATTTTGGGAGAATGGGAGGCATCGTTCCTACGCCCGATGAGGTGGAAGAAGCATTTGAGCATATTTTTTTAAAAGCATAGAACATTATTAATTGATCATTAACTATGTCGGTATTAACTGGAAGAATCAACGAAATAATTAAGCCGGAGAACCTGGTTTATGCAAAATCTCCTCTTCTGAACGAAGATGCGATGCACTATTGTCCGGGATGCAGTCATGGCGTCGTTCACCGTCTGATCGCTGAAGTGATAGAGGAGATGGGAATTCAGGAACAAACGATCGGTGTTTCACCTGTCGGTTGTGCCGTCTTTGCCTATAACTATATCGACATCGATTGGCAGGAAGCTGCTCATGGCCGGGCTCCTGCAGTGGCTACAGGCATCAAAAGGGTAATGCCTGAAAAATATGTTTTCTCTTATCAGGGAGACGGCGATCTGGCGGCAATTGGTACAGCCGAGACTCTGCACGCTGTGAACCGCGGAGAAAATATCGTGATGATCTTTATCAATAATGCGATCTATGGTATGACTGGAGGCCAAATGGCTCCGACTACTCTGATCGGACAAGTCACATCAACAACTCCGAACGGCAGAAATATTGATTTAAATGGCTATCCATTAAGAATCACTGAATTGATTGCACAATTGCCGGGAGCGGCCTTTGTAACGCGGCAGAGCGTTCAAACTCCTGCTGCAGTAAGAAAAGCAAAAAAAGCAATCCGCAAGGCATTTGAAATTCAGGCAAAAAATATTGGTACGGCCTTCATAGAGGTTGTATCTACTTGTAGTTCAGGGTGGAAGCTTAATCCCGTAGATTCTAATACCTGGATGGAGAAAAATATGTTTCCTCAATATCCTTTAGGTGATCTCAAAGATGGCGGTCGTGCTGACGCCAATGGTTACAGCGTCATAGGTTAATACTATTTCTAATAAACTGAAGAAAATGACTGAAGAAATAATCATAGCCGGATTTGGCGGGCAAGGAGTGCTTTCAATGGGGAAAATTCTTGCCTATTCGGGTGTGATGCAGGATCAGGAAGTAGCCTGGTTTCCATCATATGGTCCCGAAATGAGAGGTGGTACCGCGAACGTTACGGTAATCCTGAGCGATGAACGGATTAGTTCACCTATTTTGCACGAATTTGATACTGCTATAATCCTGAATCAGCAGTCGATGACCAAATTCGAATCGCGTGTAAAAGCCGGTGGAACGTTAATCTATGATCCAAACGGGATTGTACATCATCCTTCACGAAAGGACATCAATATTCTAAGAGTTGAAGGTTCGCGGCTGGCAGTTGAGATGGGTAATCCTTTGACATTCAATATGATTGTTCTTGGTGCTTTTTTAAAGGCTAAACCAGTGATCAAATTGGAAAATGTGAAAAAAGGACTGGAAAAATCATTGCCTGAACGTCATCATAAATTAATACCACTAAATCTTGAGGCCATTATTAAAGGACAGGAAAACCTTGAGGTGGTGCAGACAGTGTAGATAATTTAAATAAAAAACTCTGTTAGAATTTTAATTCTAACAAAGTTTTTTATTTAACTCTACTTTTGGATTATTGTTTAAAAATCCACATTTCGCTGTTGATATCATCAGTTTCCGCACCAAATTGACTTATTAACGCTGCTTTGTAATTTGTTGCATTGGTTGTTCTTTCGGAGCTTGGGTACTGCCATCTCTTTGCAATGCGCTGACTGTTACCTGTTCCAACACCTGTCAGGAATGATGGTACCCCGGTACGGCGTGCGTTACGATATGCTTCCCATCCTGAGTTATTGAAGAACGCAAGGTATTTTTGTGTTAGGATCTGATTAAGAGCAACTGCGTTGTCAGTGCTGTATTTAACTGCTGATTGAGCATAATAAGGATCCCAATTAGTTGTAATACTTGCTCCGTGGAAAGTCCACGATGCCTGAATCCCCTTGATGTAGTATGCTTCTGCACTTCCGGTTATCCATCCTCTATTAATTGCTTCTGCTATGTTGAAGCATAACTCGGAATAGCCAATCTGAATACATGGTTCTCCCAAATAGCTACCATAGTAATGATTTTTACTGATTGGAGAATATTCTCCTTTTAACATTTTTACTGACATATCATCAAGACTCTCACCTGAGCTGGCTCCAACATAAGCTTCAAAATCGACAGCGTGCAAACCGCTCTTGATTTTCGCTTCTGCCGGATCGGCCACGATAAATGTTCTTGGATCCCTTAATGCCACCAATGTATTCAGGTAGGTTGCAGACATATTGTTACGTGTTGCTGTCTTACCGTATTCATCAGGATTAAGCGGATATTTATCGGTTGAGGCATTAAATGTAAATTTCAGGTTGTCATCCAAAGAGGTCATCACAGGATATTTTGAAGGATTTGAGACAACTGCACTGAAAGTTGATGCAATATTTAAGTCGCTATCGGACGATTTTTTGCTTAATGTTATGAGTAACCTCAGTTTATAGCTGTTTACAACTTTTTGCCATTTTACTAAATCATTTCCAAGCATAAAGTCACCGACCAACGAATTGTCACCCTTGTTGATCAGCAGCTGTAAATCGCTGTTTGCCTCTTCCAGCCATGCTAGTGATTGCTTAAAGACCGCTTTTTGGGTGTCGTATTTTGGCTGGGTGTTATCAAGCCCTTTTAAGGCGTATGTCATTGGAACATCACCCAATTTCATTGACATATCCACATAGAAATAGGCATTGAAGAATTTGCCTAATGCAGCATATGGATTGTTAGCAGGCAACCCAACGCGTGTTGCTTCTGCGGTCATCTGCTTAACGTTTTGAAGTTGCGAGTAATTAAAATTAATATTAGTCCAGTCATATGCCTGATCGTCGTAATAGGCATAATTGCTGCACCAGAACTGATTCCATCTTGAGACATCGCTCCACGGTGAGTAATAACTGCTATGTAGTATGTTCGTGAAAACCAGAGATGGGGGAACCTGACCGGGACGGTTAGGATCTTTTTCAAGCTCAGAGAATTTCTGGCAGGAGGTCACCGAAATCAGGAGCACAATTAAAAGTAAATAAATATTTTTCATGTTTCTATGAGTCAAAATTATTAAAATAGCGTTTATTAGAAAGTGAAATTCAGGTTAAACCCGATACGTCTTTGAGTAGGTGTTTGCAGGTCTGAACCAAAATTAGTTCCGGCATATTGCTCGATATCCATATCCGATTTAGCTGCAAAATAGAGCAGGTTACGTCCTACGAATGAGATGTTTGCCTGATTGATAAATGTTCCTTGCAGATAATGTTTTGGCAATGAATAGGTAAGAACTACTTCACGTAATTTTACGAATGTTCTGCTGATTAAAGTAGCTTCATCAGTTCCCGCCCAACGGCTTATGTAATCCTGAAGATAAGTAGTTGTCGTGTTTGGAGTATATTGAAGCTGACTGTAATTGGTTACTTTTCCGTCAGAATCGTAAGCTATAACTGCACTGTTACTTACCTGAACGCCTTCACCAACGTAGGATTTAATCCCTTTCGTATCATTTAATCGTGCAATTCCCATAGCACCCTGAACAGTAGCTATGTTACGTCCACCCTGAAATGTTTTTTTCTCAACATAATCCTGGATTTTGCCACCGAATCGTCCGTCAAACTGGAATCTCAAACTTATATTTTTATACGTGAGGGTGTTGTTGATTGCGGCTGTAAAGTCGTAATTGGCATTCCCCATATATTGAGCAACGGAATTTCTTATTGGCCTTCCACTGCCGTCATTGATGATTTTACCATCCTGGGTTCTTACAAAAGCTGAAGAGTAAAGCTTGTCCAAACGATCACCAACCTTCAGATAGCGATTCAGGTTTTCAACTCCCGGATAGATTTCTTTCAAAAATTGCTGATAGGTTGAGTAGTTGGCTGATATATCCCAGCTAAAACCATCTTTATTACGGAACGGTGTTGCAGCAGCTGTAAATTCAAAGCCTTTACGTTGAATCTTGATTCCGTTTACAAGTGCACTGTTAAATCCAGAGGCTCCTGAAATAGGAAGGTTGAAAATTTGCGGGCCATCGATACTTGAGAAATAGGTAAAATCAAATCTTAGTTTATTATCAAACATACCAACATCTGTACCCGCTTCCCATGCTGAGCTTGAGCTTGGTTTCAATTTTGGATTCGAGATTGTTCCAGTATATCCTGCCGCAGCTTGTCCTTGTATCAGGTTAATATTGTATGAAGAGGAATTCTGATAGGTTGGTCCATCATAAGGTGAATAGTAATTTGATCCATAACCTAAAACACCTAAGCCAAGAGCACGATCTGTTGTTCCAATTTCTCTGGAAGTCAGTGCACTACCTACATTTGCATAGGATCCTCTGATTTTCCATGTCTTTACCGTTGGGATTTTAACCAGCTTCGACATTTCGATACTTGCTGAAGCCGATGGGTAGAAATAGGAATTATTGGCTGAAGGTAAGGTTGAGTTTTTGTCGTTACGACCGGTTAACGATAATGTGGCAAAATCGTTATAGGTAATATCGGCAGTAGCATAAGCACTCAATACCTGCATCGGGGCATCAAAATTGTATGATTTTACAGGATTTTTTGAGTTGCTTAGGTTATACCAACCCGGAACATTCAGATAATCGGTTGTTGCAAAGCTGCTTCTGAATTCATAGGTGCGGATATTTCCTCCGGCAGTTGCATGCACACTTAACTTTGGAAGTACATACTGGTCATAAGAGAGTAAAATATCGGTGTTGTTTTCAAACAAATTACGTTTGTCTTCGCGATAATCTCCAAGTGCCTGTTCACGTCCGTAAGGGTGAGCTGAGAATGGCATTTTTTCAGATCTGAAAAGATCGTATGTTGTAATTGCTGTCCGTGCTTGCAGATTGAGGTAATTATTGAATTTGTAGCTAATTGAAGCATAGCCTTTCATGTCGTTTTTATAATGACTTCTAAGCCATTCGTATGACATAAAGTAAGGATTGTGATAACGTGTGTACTCTTCATAAATCGATTGAACGCCCTCTTTACCAGGCTGCCAGTAGTTGCGCATATCGTCTATATTCCAGTCTGCACCAGCCCAAACTGTGATGTTATAAATGATGCTGTTAGGACCATAAGTTACATCCGGAGTATTGGGTGTGTATTGTCTTCCGTATGCAAGGTTTGCATCAACACGAAGTTTAGGAGTTATATTATATCCACCGGAAAGGTTGAAATTGGTCATATTCAATTTTGTATTTGGAACCATCCCTTTCTGATAGCCATGTGAAGCAGACATACGGATGTCCCCTTTCCCATTAGTAGCTCCAAAAGAAAAACTATTAGTTGAGAGTGATCCGGTTTGTAAAAACCTTTTAAGATTGTCTTTACCACGTGCGGTCCATGGAGTTGAAGTTCTAACGCCATTAACCACAGGACTGTCATATTGAGGGATAAGCTGACCGTTAAATGCCGGGCCCCATACATCATAGTCGGCGTCGTTTAATCCGCCGTTTCCACCCTTACCATCGCCGAACGCATATACTCCGTGATCTCCGGGACCATATAAATCCTGCGTATTAGGCAAGGCAATAAAACCCCCATCAAACATCGTACTTGAATTGAATTCAGCGTTGAATCCCCGTTTGTCTTTAGAACCACGTTTACTCGTAATCTGGATCGCGCCAAACTGTCCTCGTGAACCGTAAAGTGCAGCAGCTGCAGGGCCTTTAAGCACAGTGTAAGTTTCAATATCATCAGGATTTAAATCCCAGGTATCAGTCTGAACAGGAACACCATCAACAACATAAAGCGGTGCATAACCACGAAGTAATACTGATGGTGCACCCAGCATCTCGGTTGAAGAACCAACAGTCAGACCTGCAATCTTACCAGTAAGGGCATTGATTGGATTTGGCTCTCTTGCCTTTACAAGATCGCTTCCCTTGATATCTTCTACCGCGAAGCCAATTGTGCTTTTCTGCTTTTCGATACCCAATGCCGTTACAACTACCTCTGAGATTTGCTCATTTAATTCTGACAAAGTGAATGTAACCGTTTTTTGGTTGCCAACAACAATTTCAACAGGAATAAAACCAATAAATGAACCTACAAGAACCTCATTGGGTGCTGCCTTAAGCGTAAAATGGCCCTTGTCATCGGTTAAAGAGCCATTGGTAGTCCCTTTCACCATGATGGTAGCACCTGGAAGTAGCTCCCCCGTGTTGCTTTTTACCAGACCCTCAATGTTCACTTTTTGGGCAAACGTAAGGTTCCCCAGAAAAAGGAGTGTCATTACTAAAAAAATAAATTTCTGCATTTTAAAGATTTTAGAATTAATAATAGAATTAGAATTGAATAATTATCTGATTTTTAGACATAATTCGGGCATGATGCAGATTTAAAGCCTGCAAATTTTCTCTTGGTAGAAGAATTTAAGGAATTTTAATTCGCTAGGAAACTAATCGAACCCTTTTGGTAAAAAGGACTATCAAGGATGAAGGATCATCAGTTTTACTTATCGTTTTTTCGAAGTCATTGGAGTCTGCAGCAAAAGCATTCAACGCAACATCTAAAACACTATTGAATTCCTTTGCCGCTTCGTCATTCGGCATTGTCCCTTTTCGAACAGACTTCCTAAGATAATGTTCAATCTTCTGTACCGCTTCATAAATAGCAGCCTTTCTGATTACTGTTTTGGTTTGCGGATTCCCAGGAACTACAGGTACTTGAGACGTATATTTTGATTGCAGCAGATACAATTTACGCGAAACTAACTGTCCAAATGAATGTTCCTGAAGTAAATCCTGGGAAATGGAAATTAAATCATTATCGGTAATGTAGGCTCGGAATTCAAAAATGGTTATCCTTGAACCTGTAGATTCAGATCCTTGGTGTGTGGAAAAATTTACAACTGCTAATCCATCTTGAGCTGAAAGTTTTTCACCTAAAAGACTGATTAAAATTAAAAGCAACAGAATTCTCATTATTATATTTATTAGTATAGAATTAAATGAATTATTATAATTTGTGTTTTAACATTTATTATAACTTTCGATGCAAATTTAACTTCATGATATTACAGTCAGATCACATAATTATTACAAAAACAACAAATATTGCTGAATTTTGATTACATTATTCTGGCATTTTGACGGCATTAAATATTTAATCTGGATTTTTTTTTGGACGGAAGTGTATTATCACTAACATTAAATCAGGTTTCGGTTCAAATTAATAATCCGGGATTTAATTTTCTAACCCAATTTTATATCAGCTAGAAACTAACATTCATCTCTTTGAACACCTCTTGAATGGCGACCACGAGTTTCTCAATATCAGCTGGATAAAGTTGCCCTATATTTCCGATCCGGAAGCAGTTTGTATCTGATAATTTACCTTGGTAAATAACCTGTCCGCGCTGGTGCAGTTTTTCATAGAATTTGGTGAAATCGAAATTTGGGTGTTCAGGGAAAAGAAATGAAGTAATGATATACCCCTGGTCGCGTTTATTGAGGTAGGTTTTTAAGCCGATTTTTTCTGTGCCGTCTATTAGCAGGCGATAGTTTTGCTGGTACCTTTCAGAACGCTTTATTATTCCACCCTCAGCTTTTAGCTCGTTAATTGCTTTTTGAAAAGCGAGGATTACCTGAATAGGAGGTGTAAAACGAAATTGATCTGTATTTCTCATATAGGCCCATTGTCTATACAGATCGAGGGACACTGTTCGTGGATAATCTTTGCACCCCTCCAGAGCTGCAACTTTAAATATTACAAAGGAGAATCCAGGAACTCCTTCTATACATTTATTTGAAGAGGAGATTAAGAAATCAATTCCAAATCCTTTAAAATCTATAGCTACTGCGCCGAAACTACTCATGGCATCAACAATATAGACCTTATTATATTTGCGCACAATTTTACCTGCTTGCTCAATGTTATTGAATATTCCTGTTGTTGTCTCGCAATGAATGATAGCGACATGTGTAATTGAATCATCATTTATTAAGACTTCTTCGATATCTTCCTCCGGAGGGACAATGTTTTCTTTATAGGCTAAGGTTGTCGTTTTTATTTTATAAACTTTGGCCATATCTCCTATTCTGTCGCCATAAGCTCCGTTGGTAATTAGAAGTAAGTGACCATCGCGGGGAATCACTGAAGATATTACTGATTCTACACCAAAAGTTCCTGAACCTTGCATTAAAACAGTGTCATAACCCTCTTCAGTAGTTACCCCGGCAAGCTTAAGCAGTTCTTCCCGGATCTCTTTTACACTACTTAGGAACTCGGTATCTCGTGACCCCATATCATGTAACATTACCTCCTTTACGGAAAGTTTGGTATTTAACGGGCCCGGAGTGAATAATTTATTGTCCATATTTTACTAAGTGTATGATATTTAAAATTAGGGCTTGCTTGATTTTAAGGCAATTCTTCTGTCAATCTCTTCAAGGATTGGCCAGCAATCCCAGGGACCTTCGGACACAAAGTCTGCCCCTGCATCGGTTAGTTTTTGTTCCGCAATTGCAATCTTTCCGGCCAGCCACTCAGGATCTGCCCTCTGAGTCTCTTCGAGTGTAAGTCCTACTTCATTGCCCGATTTCGTCAAGCCAATGGTCCACATTCCGGCGTTTCTCCCTTCATGAATATCAGCCACGGTATCCCCAATTTTAACCATACTGCTTAACGGAAAGACTCCCATATTTTCACAATTGCGAAAAATCATGAAGGGTGCAGGGCGTCCAACGGCAACTTCAGAAGAATTTACAACAGAATCGGGATTTAAACCTTTCGCAATTGAGAGTGGCAATACATTATTCATCATTTCAGCCACATATCCGGTAGTTGTTCCTACTTTTATCCCTTGACTTTTTAACTGGTCGATCAGTTCAACTGCTCCTGGAATAGGTTCACTATGCAATTTAACAATTGAGGCAAGAGCCGGTTCCAGTTCAGAATAAATAGTATTAACATCTTGTTCATCAGGAAGCCGGTTGAAAATTGCTTTCCACTGTTTCTGAACCGAATCAAGTGAAACCAATGCCCTCACATGGTCTTTTTTAGCAAGACCCATCGGTCCGCGGGCCTCATCCACAGTGACTTCAATTCCCCGACGTTGGAATACTTCGATAAATACCTGTGTGGGCGCGATACAGCCGTAATCAATTAATGTTCCTGCCCAGTCAAAAATAACGGCTCTAATATTTTCCAGTTTGTTCATGTTTTTAAATTTATAATTTCTTCTAATTCAATTCAAAAGTCTATATTTAATATTGTTGATATTCAGTGCTTTGATAAAATAAGGCTGTATCAAAAGTCTTTTTGCCGCGGAGATACGCAGAGAAGGTGCAAAGCTACGCAGAGATATTCTTCTGTATTTTAATGCTTTGCGGTTCTCAGCTGTTTCCCTTAGCGGATCTCACCGGTTAATTTTTTTACTTTTAATACAGCCTCTTCCGATTACCTAACTAAGTAGATTGCCTTTAAATACCCTGGTTAATATCTCTATTGTACGCTCTAATTCGGCTCTGGTAATCGTAAGCGCAGGCGATAATTGCAATACATTACCCTGTGAAACCTTGAAGCTTAAGCCATTAGCCATGCATTCATACATTATTTTTTCAGCTTGGTTGTTGGCTTTCTCCTTTGTGTCACGATTTGTAACCAGTTCAAGTCCCCAAAGGAGTCCGATTCCCCTAACATCACCTATTATAGGGAATTGTTCTTTTAACAGGTTGAGCTCCGATTGCATCCACTCACCATCGGAGATTACTTTTGGCAGCAACTGATTGTTCTCAATATATTCAATGGTGGCCGTTGCTGCAATACTGCCGAGAGGATTTTTCTCATGGGTATAATGGCCCAATGACACATCTGCGGCAACATTATAACTATCGCGTGCAATCATTGCGGCAAAAGGGATTATACCGCCGCCCAGCCCCTTTCCCAGACAAAGGATGTCGGGTTCAATATCGAAGTTCTCAAAGGCAAACATTTTCCCTGTTCGTCCCAGAGCGATAGGGATTTCATCAAGGATAAGAAGTACTCCGTGTTTATTGCATATCTCCCGGACTCTTTTCCAGTAAATTTTTGTTGGAATTTGTACATCGGTATTCCTGATTGTTTCTACGAGGAAAGCCCCAATGTCTCCCTCTTTTATAATTACATACTCAAGATAATCAGCATAATTAAGTTGATCCGCTTCATTGTCACCTAAAATTCCCCGATAGGTGGTAGGGGGAGGTATGGAGATTACTCCGGGTAACAGTGGCCCCATATATTTTTTAAAAGCAGCTTCTCCTCCGGCAGAAATTGCATCCAATGATGCCCCATGAAAGGAGTCCCATAAAGATACGATCTTATGTTTCCCCGTTACAATTCTTGCAAGTTTCAAGGCTATCCCGATTACAGATGTACCTCCCGGTGCAAACAATGAACGGTTAAGGTCACTTGGTAGTAATCCTGCAATTTTTTTTGCCAATTCGACAGCTGGCTCGTTGGTATATCTGCGAGGAGAAAAAGATAATTTGTCCATCTGATCTTTAATCCGATCAACTAAATAGTCATTTCCATATCCAAGTTGGTGAACGTTATTTCCATGAAAATCAAGCAAATGATTGCCGGATAGCGTTGTTATTTCAGCCCCTTTACAGCGATCTAAAACATCAAGGCACGGTGTAGACAACGATTGATGCAGAAAATAACGTGCATCATCTTTCAGGATCTGTATTGTTGCTAAGTCTGTAATTTGTTGATTCCAATTTAGACGCTCCTGCGAAAAATTGATATCACCTTCTACAGCTAGATTATTTTTATCCATTTTGTTCCTTTTGGTTGTATCGTGCGCTAATTGAAAGTTTAAATCGAAACAAAACCGGAATGGTATTGGTTTAGAATTTCACCGTTAGTTCTTCACTACTACTGGCAAATATACCAAATCCTGTTTTGTTTTTTCAAAACTTCGAAAATATAAAAAAGCAATAAATGAAACGATAATTAGTAGTATAGCGATTGAAAGAGCACTAATTTTAAAAAAATCGACCCAGCTTACTTTTGTATGGCTAAAATTTTTAAATAATAGTATAGCAGTACTTCCCAGGTACCCAAATGCGTCTGAAACATACATGAGAAAACCAATGTTACTCTTAAATCGGAAATAGGCAATCCAACGTTCAAAAAAAACAGTGTGGTAGATCAAATAGGGAAGATACATTGCAAAACCAGCAATTATCATCCATTTAATTGGGTCGATTTTTCCGGACATAAATAGAAGTGTGGCAACCAGAAGAATTATACCACTAATAAATATAATGATAAAAGTTGAGAAAAATGCCAATTGATTGTCCCTGATTAAAATCATTAATGCTATGATTATCAACACGCATAATGCAATGGGGGCCTCGGATAAAATGAGCATTTGAGGGGTGTTACTTAGTCCAAATCCTGTCCAAAACTCAACAGCGAAATTGTCTCTTAGATCACGAAATATTGTGAGCCCAACATAAATTAGTACAGCTAATATAATGCCAGGTGCAAATCGTAAAAAAAAATGCCACCTCTGCTTGCCGTTCATTGGGATTCTCTCGGTTCTTAACTCAATATCTTTCTCATCAGGAGGTGGGAGTTTGTGCAGCATATATATTCCAAGAAATAGTAAGGGTATAAATGCAAGGCCAACGATAAAAGGCATCCACATCTCATTGACCTGAAAGTTATCTATTAAAAAACGTCCGCATGCCTTTACGACTCCTGAAGATAAAATAAAACTGGAGGCCATAACTGCCCCGAGTAATTCGGTAGATCGTCTACCTTCGATATAACTGAATACTACTCCCCAGATCATCCCTAATGGAAGTCCATTTAAAAACATAAACGGAAAATTATACGGATATGGAACTACAGCAAAGAGTAAAAGCATGATCCAGGCTGTGGCCATAAGCCCAATTAAGGTAATTGTTCTGGTTTTGTGATCTAATTCCGAAATAATCTTTATTCCTAAATATTTTGATATTGTATAACCAATTAATTGTGATACAATTAATAATATTTTGTAATCTATTCCCATGACCGAAAGGCCATCAAAAGTTGCAGCCGTAAAGGGTTTTCTAAAGGCATACATACTTAAGTAGGTAATGAAAGCTGCAAAGGCTGCAAATAGAACAAATCGAATTTCTTCACGACTTGTTTTTTGTCGGGTGGAAACCGCTGGTGTTTTCATGCCGTCTCAATGCTGCTATGTCTGTCATTCAACTCGTTGGATATGAGATCCGGAAGGTCTGCCACACTGTTTATTAGGTGAGTATGTGGATATAAGCACAACGTCGCTTTTGAATTTGCGCCGCTAAGTACACCAATGTTTAGACTGCACCCGGCATTATAACCCGATAGGAGATCTGCGGGAGTATCGCCGATCTTTAGTACTTCATGAACGCTTTGTACTCCCGTTAACTGCATCGCTTTAAAGATCATATATGGGGCTGGTCTGCCAATTCCGCCGGTATCTTCAACATCTAACGAAAAATCGATTAATCCGCGCTCTTTCCATTGCAGTCCTTCCATAATTGCCTCATTTACATCGCGATGAAATCCAGTATCCGTAACCACTTTAATTCCATTGTTATGACACCATTGGAATGTCTCTTCTGCTCCCTGCATTGCTTTTACCTTTCTTCGGTAATAATCAATCATCAGAATTGAGTAATGTCGAAAGATCTCCATAGCCTTCTCATGGTATTGCGGAAAACTGTATTGCTCTAAATTTTCAATACTTACTTTTTCTCCCAAATCTCTTGCCAGCATAAACTCATAAAGATGAATTTTATTGGTTCCGATGGTTTTTTCGAAATCTGAAATGGTTGTATTGAGTCCAAAATGTCGGGCTCCTTCGTAAAGGCACCTGGCAACCGAGTTATCGTCACTTACTGTTGTTCCCGAAAGGTCAAAAATAGTCAGGCTAATTTTTTTCATGCTTTATTTTTGGAGATTAGATTTATACCAGCCCGGAATGGGGTTTTTTCTATGGCATAGTTAAATGCGTCATTTACCATTTTTAATGTGAAATTGTCAACTACAAGTCCATTAAAATCATATGAGCTGTGGTTTTGTTCAATGAAGTTAACTGCGAATAATAAATCCTGCTCGTTGTAGTTGTGTAATCCTTTAATAGTCAATAAATTTCTAATCATATATTCTGCACTTACTGTTACATCCCGCTGAGGGAAAGTTGCTCCAACCCAGATTGCCACGCCTCCAATATTTAAAATTTGCAAGGTATTTTCCATCGATTCGGGATTGCCACTAAATTCCAGTACTACTTCTACCTCAAGCGCTGACTGTGGTTCAATCGCTGTTAAATCTCGAATTATAATCTCCTTATCGCCACCAGAAATGGAAATGTCGGCTCCGAATTTTCGTGCCAGATCCGCCCGGCTTCTATTAGAATCAGCTGCGATTACTTTTTTGGCGCCATTTTCTTTTGCCATTGCACAAGCAATAATTCCCAGCATTCCGGTTCCATTAATCAAAATGGTTTTTCCATTGAGGTTTCCGGCCAATCTTAATGCCCCTGCAACTGTAGCAACGGAGCAGTTAATCAAAGCTGCAACGGGATCTGGAACCTCATTGCGAATAGAGATAAGGGGGGTGTTTTTGCGAAGAATTGTATATTCACTTAGTCCACCATGTAAATTGCTTGTTTCAGTGATTTGTTCGTGACCGTATTTAAACAAATCGGGTGCTTTTTGCGGGATTCCTATTTGTGAATAATAGGATTCAGGATTGCTTGAATAGATTGCCCATGTAATTCGATCGCCTATTTCTAATCTGTTCCCTCGCAAATCAGTTTGAGGTGCATTAGGTCCAAATTCTTCAATTCGGCCAATAATCTCGTGCCCTAAAATAGTAGGTGATTTTTCTGTCCTTTTCCCAATATAGGTATTCAAATCACTGCGACATAGTGCGCAATAAGAATTGCGCACTAGAATTTCGCCCTCTTTTAGATCTGGGATTGGTACTATTTTAAACTGAAAGTCTTGTCCGGGTTTTTCAAATACCGCATAAGTAGAATTCTTTTTTAGCATTGTATTTTAAGTATTTGCAATATCAAAAACAATTGATTCCTTTTTGCACAAACCTAATACAATGATATTATATATTGATTCCACGAATATTACATTCCTGTGACAAAAAGACAAGCTCCGCTTACCCGTGTTTCTTGAAGAATTTTTATCCTTCAGATGTAATCTTTTTGTGTTTTTTTTGGAATAATGCTGAAATAGTATAGTTGTAATTTCGGAGTTGAAACTACAATACTATGGAAATAAGAATATGCAATCCAATACACCTAAATAAAGATCGACTCGATCAAATTATTGAGCTAATTATTCAGGGTGGCCAAATTAAAAGAGATAAGGCTGAAATAAAGGATATAATCCTGTTTGCAGACCTTGTAGCCATAAAAGAACACAATGGACTTGTACTATCTACTGCAACATTAAAGAATCAAAGTCCTGTTTATCGCGATAATGTTTTTAAGAGTGCCGGCTCAAAATCTTCTGATCGTTATCTAAAAGAATTGGGCTTTATCGTTACTCATCCGGACTTTGAGAACCAGGGTCATTGTCAACAACTTCTTGAAAAATTCTTCATCCTTATCCAGATGAACTCAATTTATGCAACAACCAGAAAACCTGCGATGAGCCATATGTTGAGAAAACTTGGTTTCAGAGAGAGTGGGACGATATATAATCAGGATTTAAGACTTTTTATCTTTGATTCTTCTGGAGAAGCACCTGCCAGCAATATTCAAAGGCAAGGAAGTTGGCAAATGTCAATGGATGAGTTGTAAATCCGGCCATCAGAATAGTTTTTTGTCATCTACTTAGATTCCAAAATTAAAAATGAGTAAATGAAGATCGACTAACTAATTCAGAGTAATCCATGATCGATTTGCCATACAATATATTCGATCATGCGGTCTTCGTTGGCGGCATCGTATTCCGATTTCAGGTTGTGACCAAAAATGCGAGCAACGCTTTGCCAGAAAAAAGCGCTGAAGCCTCCTTTAAACTCTTTAATAATCTCGAATGATGACTGTCCGGTTTCCCGGTCTATCAGCTTTATTAGTATTCGACCCTGAGAGATGCTCATTGTTCTGATCTCACTCTCAAATTCTGCAAAGAGTTCTTTTTCAATTTTTTTGACATAATCTTTTCGCTCACGTTCACTTTTAAAGCCCAGATAAACACGATTGTATTCTTTGAGCTTTATGGCAGCAGCTTTTGCCATCGGGTAGACTTTTAAAACTCTCAGTTCTAAAATATTATATTGTCTGATTCCTCTTCGCGACCAATCGTTTGGTTGTGGATAAACTAATATCTCAGGTAAATCTATATGCAATATGGAATCAGGAATGGTGATAAGTTTTTGATTGTCAAAATTATACGGAGGCACGTTTTTGACCTGGCCAATTCCAGCCAATGGGAATGACAATAAAACCAATAAACGAAACCATTTCAACATTCCTTCATCTGTATTATTCAGCATCAAAAGTAATAAACGATCAAATAATTGGTTCTATTTTAATTTATTAAATTTCACACTTTACAAACCCCTGTTTTTTAATTGATATCTTTGTAATCATACTGATAATTATTAATCGGCAATCACTTATAGGCATAAAATGGATAAAATCAATGTTGAGGTAGCCTCTGAAATCGGTTTATTGGAAGGGGTTATCCTTCATACACCCGGTCACGAAGTCGAGAATATGACTCCGGAGAATGCCCAAAGGGCGCTCTACAGCGATATCTTAAATCTGTCTGTGGCAACAAAAGAGTATGTTGAACTTAAAGGGGTATTGGAAAAAGTGACCCGTACTTTTGAAGTCAAAGAATTGTTACGCGAAACGATTGAAAATAATCAGGTTAAAGAGGATTTGATTCGGAAAATCTGCTTTCAGGAGGATGTTCTTTCCGAAGTTGATTTTTTGTTAAATACGCCGGCTTCGCTGCTCGCCGGTCAATTGATTGAAGGGGTTGTACTCCGGCGCGATAACTTAACCCGTTTTTTGAGCAAGGAACGCTATTTAATGCGCCCTTTGCATAATTTTCTCTTTACCCGCGACGCTTCTATGACCCTTTGGGATGAGGTTCTGATCGGCAAAATGGCCAGTAAAGTACGCGAACGAGAGACCTTGATAATGGAAACGATCTTTAAGAACCATCCTGCTTTTGGAGTTAAAACGATCAATCCATCTGACTTATCCGAGATTATTGGTCGATTTCCCAATGCCACTATAGAAGGAGGAGATGTCCAGATTGCGCGCGAAGATGTACTGGTGGTTGGAACAGGTTCACGAACTTCAACCGAAGGAATCGACTACCTGATTGAAGTAATTAAGGCAAAGAAGACAAGTCTGAAACATATTATTGTGCAGGAACTTCCGGCCAGTCCCGAATCATTCATCCATCTTGATATGACTTTTACCTTTTTGGACATAGATGCGTGTATGGTTTACGCACCATTGATATTAAATAACAATAAATTTCACACTACACATATTACTATTGATAATGGGTTGGTTACAGGCATCAGGCAGCGAAAAAATATTGTGAAAGCACTTAACAGCATTGGTTTCAACCTTACGCCGGTGTTTTGCGGCGGGAACAACGACCCTTGGATTATGGAGCGTGAACAGTGGCATAGCGGGGCTAATTTTCTGGCATTTGCACCCGGAAAGGTAATTGGCTACGAACGAAATGATTATACCCTTGAAGAGATGAATAAAAATGGTTTTGAGATTATCCGCGCCATTGACTTCCTCGAAAATAAAATAAACCCTGACGATTATGCAAGGGCTGTGATTACTATTCCGGGTTCCGAACTGGCCAGAGGCGGGGGAGGTGCACGATGTATGACGATGCCGGTTTGCCGAAAGAAAGTTGATGGTTAATGAGTTGAGAAGTTTAACGGACGATTTTATATTAAAGACAAAGCCCTCAATACCTTGAATATTTAGAGTTATAACTATGCGTAAATTAATTAACGAAGAACTTACCCGGCTTACTGTTGAAGATTTCAAACTAGCCGGTAAAATGCCAATTGTAGTTGTACTTGATCACGTAAGGAGCTGCAATAATGTAGGTTCAATTTTCCGGACTTCTGATGCATTGCTTGTTGAGAAAATATGTTTGTGTGGAATTACGGCAACCCCTCCCGATAAAGAAATTCATAAAACAGCTCTAGGCGCTGAAAATAGTGTAGATTGGGAATACTTTAATACCACAGAAGAGGCTGCTGAAATTCTCAAAAATCAGGGTTATACCTTAATTGCAATTGAACAGGTGGAAGGGAGTATTTCCTTAAATGAATATATGCCCGTACCAGATCAGAAACTGGCATTAATATTTGGAAACGAAGTAAAAGGGGTAAATCAGGAAGTGGTCAATTTATGCGATCAAACCATTGAAATTCCCCAATTCGGAACCAAACACTCTTTTAATATTGCAGTAAGCGCCGGAATTGTACTGTGGGATTTGTTTAATAAACTAAAACGAAATTAGCTCAACTTATTTTTTTCGGAAATCATACCCAGGTATCCAATAAAATAGATGATCGCTGAGCTTATACCCAGTACAAAACCCGGAATACAATATTTAATGATTTGATCTGAAGCACTTAGGTTAACCAGCAAATAAAGAATTGTAATGATAAGGCTGCTCATCCCTATGATCAGGTAAATGTTAATCATCAAGAACAATGTCCGATTTTTTGTGCTGTGAAGGAAAGGGAGCAAAGTCTTCCTCATTCTTCTGATTCCGGTTGCTTTCATTACTCAAATGTTTTTTTGGAATTACAATTTATTTGATATTGTCGTTTAATTCTGCCAGACAAGATTCTGTCCTAAAATATCAGGCAAACTGATCGAGTAGTTCGATCCGTTTTTGGATCGGCGGATGGGTCGAAAAAAAGTTGCCAAATGAAAATTTTTTCTCTTTTGGCTGGGGATTTTCAATAAAAAGCTGCGCAACATCCCGTCGCTCCACCGCTTCGATAAATGGATCCTGATCGATTTTACGCAATGCGCTGGCAAGGGCATAAGGCTTTCTGGTCATCTCAGCAGCGCCGGCATCGGCCATATATTCGCGCGATCTTGAGATTCCGAAACGGAGCAGGATGGCAATCAGGTAGCAAATCGCGGATATTACTATCGCGATCAAAATCACAGCGCCACCACTTTTCCCGTCACGATTTCTGGAGAAAGCACCAAACCGGAGACTTCTTAGAGCCATTTCGGCAATAAACGCAAAAATTCCTACGAAAATAATGGAGATGATCATCAGCCGCACATCGCGGTTCCGGATGTGAGAAAGTTCATGAGCAATTACCCCCTCGAGTTCATCATCGTCGAGCTTGTCTATTATTCCCCGCGAAAGTGAAACAGAGAACGACTGCTCGGTTACTCCACTGGCAAAAGCGTTCAATGAATCGTCTTCAATAATGAAGATTTGCGGTATCTTCATCCCTTTGGAGATACAGAGATTTTCGACAAGATTATATACCCGCTTATTTTCTATACGCGCCAATGGCTTTGATCCTGTAGCCAAACGGATCATCGAATTATGAAAAAACCATGCAATAACAAACCATATAGCAGTGCCGATCAGCACAAACGGGACCGTATTGGCAAAATTCGTATTGATAATTTGGGTATCGGGTTCTTTGGACGTAAAGTATAAAAAGGCATAAACCATCCCAAGCAAAACGAGTGGAAAGGCAATAATCAGAAGAACACTGTTGAAATTGTTTTTTCTGATCTGCGTTTGAATTCCAACGTAGGTCATTAGTTGAAACTAATTTTGGGTGGTTCTTCCATATTGGCCCTTTCCTGACCAAGATCGAACATGCTTTCGCGCCTGAATCCAAAGTTATTCGCAATCAGATTGGATGGGAAAGTTTCAATACCGGTATTATATTCAGTCGTCGCAGCATTAAAATACCTGCGGGCGGCAGCGAGTTTATTTTCGATATCGCTTAATTCCTCCTGAAGCTGCAGAAAATTTTGATTGGCTTTCAGATCGGGATAAGCTTCAACTGATACTTTCAATCCTTGCAAGGCTGAAGAAAGCTGAGTTTCTGTTTTGATTTTTTCATCAATTGTGGTAGCACCCATGGCTGCAGTTCTTGCTTCAGTTATTCTGAGCAGCAACTCTTTTTCATGTTTTGCATATCCTTTAACTGTTTCAACCAACTGTGGAATCAGGTCGTGCCGTTGACGAAGCTGAACATCGATATCGGCAAACGCATTTTGACGCGTATTGCGGAGGCGGACAAGACTGTTATAGATCCCAATCAGCCAGAACACAATCACAACGATAACAATCAGAATAATAATCAGTGGCATAACATTGAATTTTAAGTGACTAATACAACAAATTTACAATTTTATGATGATATATTTATAAATGAATTTGTGGATTTACTTTAAATTGAATTACTAATTTTATTCCTTTCTGTGGATTTAATGACAGTGTCATCGAAAAAAAGAAAATAATCGGTGAGATCACTTCTTCTTATAACTGGAATGTTTTATTTTTACCGATAATATTCCCTGTTTTCAGTTTTAAACAATTATTTTAAAATCAGTTAAAAATGATAAATCGTCTTATTGGTGAGATGCCCAAAATCGGAATCCGTCCTGTCATCGACGGACGTCTTCAAGGTGTAAGAGAATCGCTCGAAGTTCAAACTATGAATATGGCGATTGCTGCGGCCAGGCTTATTACCGAAAACCTGAGATTCCCAAACGGGGAGAAGGTGGAATGCGTTATCGCTGACCGCACTATAGGCGGTGTAGCTGAGGCAGCCATGTGTGCCGATAAATTTTCGCGTGCCGGAGTTGGAGTGTCACTCACTGTTACTCCTTGCTGGTGTTATGGTACAGAAGTTATGGATACCGATCCGCTAATCCCGAAAGCTGTCTGGGGTTTTAATGGTACCGAGCGTCCGGGAGCTGTATATCTGGCAGCCGCTTTGGCCGGATATGCACAAAAAGGCTTGCCCGCATTCAGTATCTATGGGCGTGATGTTCAGGATTCAAGAGATACTTCTATACCGGAAGATGTAAAAGGAAAAGTGTTGCAATTTGCCAGGGCGGGGCTTGCCGTAGCACAGATGAGAAATAAGTCGTACTTGTCTATCGGCGGTATGTCAATGGGGATTGCCGGGTCTTACGTCGATCAGGAGTTTCTGCTGGATTACCTTGGTATGCGCACCGAAGTAGTTGACATGTCGGAGCTTGTTCGTCGTGCTGAACGCGGAATTTACGACCCTCAGGAATTTGAAAAAGCCCTTGCCTGGGTAAAGAAAAATTGCAAAGAAGGTAAAGATCCCAATAAACCCGAGAAGCAGCTCACTGCTGAACGCAAAATCTGGGAATGGGATATGGTGGTCAAGATGACGCTTATTGCACGTGACCTGATGATTGGCAATCCACGTCTTGCTGAATTAGGTTTTGGAGAAGAAGCGCTTGGCCATAATGCCATTGCCGGAGGATTCCAGGGACAACGTCAGTGGACTGATCATCTGCCAAACGGCGATTTTATGGAAGCTATTCTGAATTCTTCATTCGACTGGAACGGGATTAGGGAAGCTTTTGTTATGGCCACCGAAAATGATTCTTTAAATGGAGTCGCGATGCTTTTCGGACATTTGTTAACCAATACTTCCCAAATATTTTCCGACGTTCGTACTTACTGGAGTCCTGATGCTGTTGAGCGGGTAACCGGTAAAAAACTGACAGGTAAAGCTGCCGACGGAATTATTCACCTTATCAATTCGGGCTCGACCACACTTGATGCCACTGCAAAGCAGATGAAAGACGGGCAGCCGGCTATGAAACCTTTCTGGGAGATCACCGAAGCTGAAGCACAAGCTTGTCTGGATGCCACTGACTGGCCCGCCGCAGACCTGGGTTATTTCCGGGGAGGCGGATATTCTTCGCACTTTAAAACAGATGGAGAGATGCCGGTAACCATGTCGAGGGTGAACCTGATTAAAGGGATTGGACCTGTACTTCAGATTGCAGAAGGGTGGACTATTCAATTGCCTGAAGATGTGCATACTACACTAGATGCCCGCACGAATCCAACCTGGCCAACAACCTGGTTTGCACCACGCTTAACAGGAAATGGAGCATTTTCCGATGTATATAATGTGATGGCTAACTGGGGAGCCAATCATGGTGCCATCAGCTACGGACATATTGGTGCCGATCTGATTTCGCTGGCTGCAATGCTCCGTATTCCGGTTTGTATGCATAATGTTCCTGATGAGAAAGTATTCCGTCCGGCAGTGTGGAATGCTTTTGGAATGGACAAGGAGGGATCCGATTACCGCGCTTGTGACACTTATGGTCCGGTTTACGGAAAGACCAGATAGTTGATAACGAAGACTTTACGAGAGTTTGAATGTCAATATTTAGGCAGCTCAAGTCCGGATTTCACTGCGGGATTTGAGCTGCTTTTTTTAAAATAATCAATCAGGTGCTGCAATTAATGAGGATTATTAATTATTGCATTCTTTATTTGAAAATTTGATCACTTATGGTTATGAAAATAAATAAAAAGCTCACATCAGCCTTGGTTTTAAGCGGGCTTGCCTTTGTTGCTCAAGCACAAAAACCCAACATTCTCTTTCTATTTGCGGATGACCAAAGGGCTGATGCTCTTGGTGCTTCAGGAAATAACTACATCCGGACTCCGAATATTGACAATCTTGCCAAAAGTGGTGTTCGTTTCACCAGTTGTTATGTAATGGGAGGACATCACGGAGCAATTTGTGCCCCGAGCCGTGCCATGCTAATGAGTGGAAAGAGTTTATTTCATGTTTATGATAAACTGGAAGGGGTTCATACTATGCCGATGCATTTTGCGGAAAATGGATATGAAACTTTTGGTACCGGGAAATGGCACAACGGCGCTCCTACATTTGAAGCTTCTTTTCAGAAAGGCAAGAATGTTTTTATCGGAGGGATGAGCGACCATTATAAAGTTCCATGCCGGGATTTAGATTCCGGCCGAAAACTAACTCCCCCGGTTACAAAAAGTTATTCTACGGATCTTTTTGCGGGTGCAGCTATTGATTTTATTAACGATTATGCCAAAGGGAAAAAAGAAAACCCTTTCTTCTGTTATGTGGCGTTTACTGCCCCTCATGATCCCCGGTCGCCACGAAAAGACTATATCGGAATGTATCCGCCTGAATCAATTCCTGTTCCGGGCAACTTTAAAAAACTTCATCCCTTTGCTTTTGATCAGCTGAATGTCCGCGATGAGAATCTTGCCCCGTGGCCACGAACTCCTGAAATTATTCAGGAATCGCTGGCAGACTATTACGCGCTGATTTCGCATCTCGATGCAAGAATCGGAGATATTATCGCGACACTGAAGAAAGATGGGTTATTCGACAATACTATCATTGTATATGCTGCGGATAACGGATTGGCCATTGGCAGTCATGGGCTTATCGGAAAACAGGATCTTTATGAACACAGCATGAATGTTCCGCTGATCATCTGTGGTCCCGGAATTCCTCAGGATAAAGTCAGTCAATCGCTTGTCTATCTTTACGATCTGTTTCCAACCTTGAGCCACTTAGGCAACCTGCCATCACCCACCGGGATCGATGGAAAAGATCTGACACCAGTCTTGCGGGGAGAATCCGAAGGCGTCAGAGATGCGCTTTATACCGCTTACCGGAATACCGCAAGAGCAGTCAGAACGAAAGAGTGGAAAATAATCTATTATCCTCAGAGAGATTATACCCAATTATTTAATCTTGAAAAGGATCCGCTTGAAATCAATAATCTGGGAAAATTGCCGGAATCTCAACCAAAAATCGAGGAGATGATGACCCTTCTTCGTAAGTTATACGTTGCAAATGACGATACCGCCTCACTGAATCCCAAGACCATCCTGCCGCTCGAATACGATTATACCTTGTTGCATCAGCAGCCTGATCAATGGCAGCCTGAGTATACGCTGAAAAAGTATTTTAAAGGGGTGGATTTAAAGAAGCTTAAAAAATGATACTGTCAGAAATAATTTACAATTTTGTGTTCTTTATCGATGATCATTTAATAGTCCACTTACCAATTAATTAATACAGGATGAAAAAGCACCTTTCGTTTTTTGTTTTTTTTGTGGCGATTTGCCTTGTTTTTAAGACCAATATTGTGACGGCCAGTACTATAACCGGGATTGTTCCGGAAGCAGCCAAAAGTGTCACGACAATGCCGGGGGGTGTAGGCTCTGCACCGGTTGATAAGAATAAGGGAATAGGCCCGATAAAGAGTATTGTCATAGGTCCTTTAGACAAAAAGATGGTCGAGGAAGGCAAAGGTATTTTCAATACCCAATGTGTCATTTGCCATGATCTTGACCAGAAAAAATTAGGTCCGGCGCTTAGAAATGTCACTAAGCAACGTACTCCGGAGTTTATTATGAACCTGCTTTTAAATTCGGCTCAGATGCAGAAAGAAGATCCGACGATCAAAGCATTATTAAAAGAATACAATAATCTGGCTATGCCCGATCCGGCTCTTAATCAGGCAAAGGCCAGATCAGTTCTGGAATACCTGAGGTCGGTGGCCAAATAACTAAAGATTAACCATGTATTGAAAACAGGTTATTAAACCGGCCTTGGCCGGTTTAATAACCTGTTTTTTTGTTTTTGTCATAATTAATTCACAATTTGGAAGTTCAAAAATATTGAATATACATTTTATAGAAATTACTATGATACGTTTTAATTCAATTGTTAGCTGTTTGCTGGTTATGTTGTTAGCTGCTTCTGCCAAAATTATTGCGCAAGAGAGAGGTGCATTTACAGAAATAACGAATATAGGAAATCCTAAACTTAAAGGTTCAACAGCTTATGATCCATCTCATCAGTTATATACTCTTACCGGAAGCGGATCGAATATCTGGGCGAACAAGGATGAGTTTCATTTTGCTTCAACAAAAATGAACGGTGATTTTATCCTCACCGCTTTTTGTCAATTCGAAGGAAAAGGGGTGAACCCTCACCGGAAAATGGGATTGATGATCAGAGAAAACCTTCAGGCTGGTGCTCGATATGCCGATGCGGCGGTCCATGGTGCAGGGCTCACTTCATTGCAGTACCGAACTTCAGAAAATGGGATTACAAGTGAGCTAAAATCTTTATCAGACGCTCCCGATTTGATTCAACTTGAAAGGAAAGGCGATACAATCATTATGCGCAGTGCAAAATCAGGAAATCCTTTTACCGAAACGGGAAGGTTGCCAATAGCTTTTAATGCACCTGTTGAGGCAGGTTTATTTATCTGTTCTCATGATACTGCAGTAGTTGAAAGGGCAATATTCCATAACTTCAGAATTGATGTGCCTGCACCTGAAAATATCGATGGTTATCGTCAGCCTTCGTCAAGCCGCCTGGAAATCATGGATGTTGCCACAGGTAAACGGAAAGTAATCTATACAACCAAAGGGCACATCGAAGCTCCAAACTGGTCTAAAGACGGGAAATACCTGATCTATAATTCAGTAGGACTTATTTATAAATTTCCGCTTGACACTAAATTTCCTGAGAAAATCAACACCGGAGCGGTAGTCAGTATCAATAACGACCATGGACTCTCCTTTGACGGTAAGATTCTCGCGATCTCGGCTTCTGCAAAACTGCCCGACGGAAGATCAGGATCTATGGTTTATACCCTTCCTGTTGAAGGTGGAATACCCAAAGCAATTACTAAAGATTGTCCATCGTACTGGCATGGGTGGTCCCCTGATGGGAAAACACTGGTCTATTGTGCAGAGCGGAATGGAGATTACGATGTATGGGGAATTCCGTCCGCGGGTGGAGAGGAGTTTCAGCTTACCAAAACTAAAGGTTTGGACGATGGCCCCGAATATGCCTCCGATGGAAAGTTAATCTATTTCAATTCAACCCGTTCGGGGAGGATGAAAATCTGGTGTATGTTTCCCGATGGATCCAACCAGAAACAGGTGAGTTTTGGTCCTTTCAACGATTGGTTTGCCCATATTTCACCCGATGGAAAACAGATGGTATATGTTTCCTATCCGGAGGATGTACCCGCTAATTCGCATCCTAATAACAAGCGGGTTATGATACGGATTCAGCAGACCAATGCTTCTTCGGCAAAGGTTCTGGCATATATTTATGGAGGACAGGGTACTATGAACGTCCCATCGTGGAGTCCGGATAGCAGGATGATCGCCTTTGTTTCATTTACTTATGGCGATCCAAATTTCTAATTGCACTGTATTATGGGACATGTTACTTTGAAAGTTGCTTTGCTGTTGATCCTTTTAACATTGGTTATCGGGAACAATAGTCAGGGAGCTGCTTCTTCGGTTCGTCCCCCAGGGAAAAAATGTGAGATCACTTTTGGTGAAAGTTATCATCACTATTTGCCTGGAAGCATTATGCGTATGAATGTCGATTTCAAAAATAGCGCTTCTGATAATCTCAAGGTAAGTCAGGAGCTGGTGCTTTTGGATAGTTTAAGTCTAAAGGTCTGGAAAACTGTGATTAATCTGGAGCTTCTCCCCTATAGCCGTACAGCTGTACCGCTGATTGTCCCCATTCCTAAACAACAGGGTTCATTTAAACTGACAATTTCGGATCAGGGTGGTGGCGATTCTGTGCCGTGCCCTTCATTCACAATCAATGTGATCCAGCCGAAAAAATCAGCCCGGCTGTCAAAAATACTCGTTCACACGCCTGATTGGGAAGACGATATCAATCGGTTTCTTAAAGTATGGGATATCAAGGCACCCACAATTTCGTGGGGTCAGGTGCTCCTTTTCGGCAAAAAAGGATGGGCGCGTTTTGCTGCAGGAGATCCGGAGATCACGCAGCTGATTAGTCGAGCGTTAAGACGTGAAATGTCGGTGATATTTATTGATGTCCGTCCTGCGGGTCAGATTACCGGCAAACAATTGAAAATAAATTTGCCTTACGGCATTTCGATGAATTTTATTGAAGGGTTATCTGCTGAACACGGTATTGTACTGAAACCTCAGTACAAAGAGCTTAATTATTTATTAAGAGGCGATCTGATGAGAGACTGGAATGGCTTGAGCGGTGAGCTTTTGCCGGGCTTCGATATGCAATTTGAAGGAAAGGGTGTGAAAATCAATGCTTATGCAAATGCCGGAAAAGATTTGTCCCGCACCCCTGTGATTGAAATGATACCACAAAGCGGTAAAGGGAAATTATATCTTAGTCAGATTATTACCGAAGGACGGATTGATGTATTGATTAAGCCGCCCCGGAACAAACCTGAACTTCCGGCTTATGATCCGATAGCTGTTCAGTTTTTACTCAATCTGATCTCTGCAACTGTGGGGGACAATCTGTTAAAATAAACGGGTGTTCTGAACAAATAATACAATGATCTTAATTTTCTTATTTTTGTCCACAATCTAAAATTAATTCTCAGTTTTAACTACTAAAATTTCAAACCGTATGGATTTCAAAAAATTTATCGTTATTCCGGTGTACATTGCAATTCTGGCAGCCGCGTTTATTGTGTTGGATCAGGTGCTGAGCCCTTACATGCCAATCGCTGATAATAAGGGATTTGGCTGGGTTACTTTTCAGGCGTGGGCTATGTATTTTTTGGCAGGTGGCACTGTTAAAGGTGGTCTTCGTACTTTTTTTGGTTATGTGCTAGGTGTTCTTTCTGCCATCATAATCATTAAACTTGCCGGCGCTTTAGGTTCTACAGGATTCTGGGCCGTACCTTTGGCTGTTTTAGTGATGGTTATTCCGATGTGTTCATTGGAAAGAGCACATTCTCTGATCGATTTTGTACCGGCCTTATTTGTTTCTTCAGCATTGATATTTGCATTCGGGCAAATATATCCGTCTGCAACTCTGACTTCTTCGGTCACCACCATTCTTGTTTACTGCGGAATTGGTATGGTTCTCGGATTTATTACGGTTAGTATCAGAACAGCTTATGAGAAGATGGTGGCAAAACCCGCCTGATCCTTTCGTTTATTTAAATTTAATTGCCATCAAAAAGTTGAATTTCAGCTTTTTGATGGCGATTTTTATGTTTATTATTAGGCTGTCAGACTATTAGGCTATTGCCACCAATGCCAGGAAAGGACAGTGCATTAAAAATATTGACAACGATTTGCAAACAGTTATCTAATTAGCTAACTTTGTCCTGTGAATGAAAAATTTATCAGGGATATTTATAGAGTTTTTAGCTTTTTTGATAAAGGACGACTGATAATATTGATCAACGGATTTCATAAGAAAACCCAGAAAACACCTAAAAGTGAAATTGAATTGGCTGAAAAATTAAAAAAACAATATTTCGATGAGAAAACAGACAAATAACAACTTAACTTCTTTTACCGACCATTTGGATACTCAATATGGTAAAAGAGGCATCACTGAGAGAGAAGAATTTGAAGAAGGTTTTGAATCGTTTAAGATAGGCGTTATGCTTCAAGAGCTTCGTAAAGAGCAAGGAATGACTCAGCAGCAGCTTGCCGCAAAATGCGGTACAACTAAGACATATATTTCGAGAATTGAAAATGACGCTTCCGATATTCGGCTTACAACATTGATGCGAATAGTTCGTCAAGGTTTTGGTAGGCACTTAAAGATGAGTGTAGAGGTATAAAAGGCACGTAGCGATAACAAAAACGATATGTCAATTAGGGTTTCCTTAGTTTGCGAACAGCTGCGTTCAGCATTCGCTTTTGTGGTAAGAGAACAAGACAACGTGCGCAAATCATCAACTGCATATAGTTCAGGCTGTTAGGCGATTGGACTGTAGGCTGTTAGGCTATTAGCACATTATTGCATTAGCACCATTGTGTAATATCTACCAAGATCCGCCGGCACCGCCGCCACCGAAGCTTCCTCCTCCGAAACCGCCAAAGCTGTCTCCGCCTGAACTGCCGCCGCCGGAAAAATCATTCCATGAGCCACCGCTTCGTCCGCCACCCAACAGATTCATGAGAAGCAGACCTCCCAGAAATCCCTGACCGCTGCTGATTCCATGCGCATTACTTCCACGTTGAAAAAGGAAAATAATCGCCAGAACAATCATAATGACAATAAATCCACCGGATCCGTTTTTGCTTCTTTTATTTACGGATTTAACGTATTGATCTGCAGTGAATTCGCCTGCCGTTAGTGCGATAAGCACATCTGTGCTCCGATCGAGGCCTTTGAAATAGTCGTTCTGTTTAAAGGCCGGAAGCAACTCTCCGCTTACTAATGCCTGACGCGCAACGGCATCGGGTACAACAGCCTCAAGTCCATAACCAACCGCAACAAATACTTCACCCCGTT
>JBAXOA010000015.1:0-61141 GCA_037133495.1 Mariniphaga sp.
GACCGAATGGTAAATATCATAGGCGGTTGCTGCGGAACAACTCCCGAACATATTCGCGAACTTGCCAAACTGGCGGCCAGGTCAAAACCTCATAAACCAGTTCCATCTGAAATAGCAACCCGGCTAAGCGGACTGGAACCTCTGACAGTTTCAAAATCTTCGAACTTTATTAATATCGGTGAACGGTGCAATGTAGCCGGCTCCATCAAATTTGCACGTCTGATCCGTGAGGAAAAATACGAGGAAGCATTAGCGATAGCGCGTGAAATGGTCGAAGGTGGTGCACAGGTTATTGATGTTAATATGGACGATGCCATGCTAGATGCGGAAAAGGAGATGGTTCGTTTTCTTCATCTTGTGATGTCGGAACCTGATATTGCGCGTCTTCCGGTGATGGTGGATTCATCGAAATGGACGGTTATCGAAGCTGGACTGCAGTGCCTTCAGGGAAAGGCAATTGTAAATTCAATCAGTCTGAAGGAAGGGGAGGAGTTCTTCAAAGAATGTGCCGGTAAAATAAAAAAATATGGCGCTGCTACTGTAGTCATGGCATTCGACGAAAAAGGACAGGCAGCAACTTTTGAACAGCGCATCAGTATTTGTGAGCGGGCATACCGGATTTTGGTTGATGAAGTTCATTTTCCTCCACAGGATATTATTTTCGATCCCAATGTACTTACAGTAGGTACAGGAATAGAGGAACACAATAATTATGCACTCGATTTTATCAATGCAACCCGATGGATCAAGGAAAATCTTCCTTATGCCAAGGTAAGTGGTGGTATTTCGAACGTTTCTTTTTCTTTTAGAGGAAATAATACCTTGCGCGAAGCATTTCATTCTGTATTTCTATACCATGCCATTGGGGCAGGCCTGGATATGGGAATTGTCAATCCGGGCATGTTGCAGATCTACGATGAGATACCCAAAGATCTGCTCGAATTTGTAGAAGATGTAATCCTTAACCGCAGGCCTGATGCCACCGAACGAATACTGGCATTTGCTGAAAACATGGTAGAAAGTGGCAAAAAAGAGGAGAAAATTGAAGAGTGGCGCTCATTTCCGGTAATAGAAAGAATTCAACATGCTCTTGTAAAAGGCATTACTGATTTTATTGAACAAGATATCATCGAGCTGCTTCCGGCTTATAACAGTGCGATCAGGGTGATTGAGGAGCCGCTGATGGACGGCATGAACAGAGTTGGTGATCTTTTTGGAAGCGGTAGAATGTTTCTGCCTCAGGTGATTAAGTCGGCGCGTGTAATGAAAAAAGCGGTGGCATTTTTACAACCCTATATTGAACAAGATAAACTGGACTTCAAACAAGCTCCGACTCAAAAAAAGAAGATTCTGCTTGCGACCGTTAAAGGTGACGTGCATGATATAGGGAAAAATATTGTAGGTGTTGTTTTAGCCTGTAACAATTACGATGTGATTGATCTTGGCGTGATGGTTCCAGCCGAAAAAATTCTTGATAAAGCGATTGAAGAGAATGCTGATATTATAGGATTAAGTGGTCTCATTACTCCTTCGCTTGAAGAAATGGCACACGTGGCTCATGAAATGGAGCGGCGTGGATTTAAAATACCGCTTATGATCGGTGGGGCGACTACATCGAAAATTCACACCGCGGTAAAAATTGCGCCGGAATACAGCAAAACAGTTGTATATGTGAAAGATGCTTCCCGTGCGGTTCAGGTCGTTTCAAGCCTTTTAGCCAACGATCAGGATTATCTGGCAAATATTAAGAGTGAATACAAAGAGCTTCGTGCTACTCACAGTGCCAAAAAACCGAAGGAATACCTCACTATTACAGAAGCCAGATCCAACTCTTTTAAGCCACAATGGAATAATTCGATGGTTTATCTTCCCATCTTCACGGGAGTTAAAGTCTTTGATGACTATCCACTCGAAGAACTGCGACACGATATTGACTGGACATTCTTTTTCCTTGCATGGGAATTCCGAGGTAAATATCCGGCTATTCTCGATGATCCTAAGCAGGGAGAGGAAGTGCGCAAATTATTCGATGATGCCAATCAATTCCTTGACGAGATAATTGCAAAAAAGATGATTACTGCAAAAGGAATTTTCGGAATCTGGCCAGCCAACTCTTCAGGAGATGACATTGAGCTCTATACCGACGAAAGTCGTGACACGCTGGAGGGCACTTTCCATCACTTGCGTCAGCAGCAAAAAAGAGGTTCCAATCTGCCCAATTATTGTCTAAGTGATTTTGTAGCACCTAAAAATTCAGGTATTGCTGATTATTGTGGTGGTTTTGCAGTAACTGCCGGAATAGGTGTGGCAGAATGGGTTGAAAAATTCAAGAGTGAGGGTAATGATTATCAGGCTATTCTTCTTGAATCATTGGCCGACCGCTTAGCAGAGGCCTTTGCCGAACGGCTTCACGAGCGTGTACGAAAAGAGTTTTGGGGATATGCACCGGACGAAAATCTCTCTGCGTCCGATCTGATCAATTGCAAATATCAGGGAATTCGTCCGGCTGCCGGTTATCCGGCCTGTCCGGAGCACTCCGAAAAGAAAATCCTGTTTGATTTGCTGGGAGCTTCCGATAAGGCAGATATACATTTAACGGAACACTTTTCAATGTACCCGACAGCCTCAGTCTGCGGTCAGTACTTTGCCCATCAGGATGCAGTCTATTTTGGTCTGGAAAGGATTGCAAAAGACCAGGTGATCGATTTTGCTCAACGTAAGAACGTTGCAGTCGAATACGTTGAGAAATTTCTCCCATCCAATCTGAGCTATAAAGTATAAAATCAGCTGCAAAAAGGTAAAGCAGCTTACTTTTAGAATAATTGAAGGATATCGCTAATTCTTAGAAACAATAAAGAGGTTGTCTAAATTCTATTTATGACAACCTCTTCAACCAAATCAATTAATAATTAAAGGCTTATTCATTCAGCGCAACGATATTAAATGTCAGCGTAAAATCATCATAAATCATCTTATCACCCAATCCCTGAAAGAAGCTGCCTGAACCATACTTGATACCAAAAAGCGTACGATTTACCGTAATTACTCCTTCCGCATTAAGCTGATTACCATTTACTGTTACTTTTGCGTTGAACTCAATCGGTTTAGTTATCCCCTTAACGGTAAAATCAGCTAAAAATTTAGATTCATCCCCAGATACCGGTGTCACTTTTTTAATGACCATACTGGATTGCGGAAATTTTTCTATCGAGAAAAAATCATCTGAAGAAAGGTGGCCGATCAGTTTTTTATTATAACCCGGATCTGTAAGATCTTCATCAACAATCGTTTTCATGTCAATAACAAATGATCCCGCACTAATTTTGCTGCCGGATGCGGAAATTGATCCATTGTCAAATGAGATGGAACCGGTATGTTTTCCGGTAACTTTTTTAGCTTCCCATTTTACTTTACTTGCAGCTTTATCGACAACAAAATCCTTAGCATAAACTGCTATATTACTGATAGTTATAAGCAGCACAATAAGGAAGACCGATAGCTTCAACCAGTCTGAATTAGTAAGCTTCTCCGATTTATTCGCCTTTTTAATTGCTCTATTTTCCATGTTTTTAAGTTGTATAATGAAATAGTATAACAATAAAATAAGAGCTTTTGTTTAGTAAATAATAGCTTTTAATAATCTCAAGTTAAATAGTATATTTAGGGGCCTAAAAATGTATCTATTATTTGAAATTATTATGAAGAATTTAATCGAATCTACAGAAGATATTAATCTGTCCGGTTTCCGTTTTTTTAAGTCTTTAACCGAAGAAGAACTTAAAAGTCTGAATTTTGAGAAGACATGTACCTCCTTAAAAAAAGGTAGTATAGTTTATAAAGAGGGTAGCAGGCTAACCGGTTTTTATTGTATTATCAAGGGTATTGTAAAAGTATATAAAACAGGTATAGACGGCAAGGAGCAGATTATCCGTTTCGCTAAAAAAGGTGACATTATCGCCTATCGGTCATTATTGAGTCAGGAATCAGCCTGCACCACTTCAAAAATCATTGAAGATGCGCTGCTGTGCCATGTTCCTTATAAAACCTTGCTGAACCTGATTGAGAAGAATTCATCCTTTGCATTGGCAATGCTTCGAATTGTTTGTGCCGAGTTAAAGGAAGCGAACGAATACATTACTGATATTGCTCAAAAAACAGTCCGGGAGCGACTGGCCGAAATCTTGCTGCTTCTTAAAGGAAACTTTGACCTGGATTCGGAGCAAATGCTGCAAATTTCATTAACAAGGGAGGAATTGGCAAATACTGTTGGAACAGCTACAGAATCTATCATTCGGCTTCTATCGGAGTTTAAGCAGGATAAGCTCATTGATCTTCAGGGCAGAAAAATTAAGATTATTAATCTTGCCGGTCTCATAAAAGTAGCGAACCTGACCAAATACTAAGTAATGGTCAATGGGTAATGGTCAATTAATGCATTCTACGATCCTTTTAACCAGTCTTCAGGGTTAAGTTTAGTGTTTTCGTGCCATAACTGGAATTTAAGGATGGTTTTATTGTCATCGCTTTCATCGGTGAAAATACGACCAATTTCTTCCTTTATTTCAACGTTCTGGCCCGCTTTCACAAATACTTCACTTAAGTTTGAATAGACGGTAAGGTAATTCCCATGGCGAATAATCACAGCCATGTTGCCACCCGGTATAGCCACTACTTTAGTGACTTCTCCCTTAAAAATAGCTCTTGCCTTGGCATTAACCTGGGTAGTAATATCCACTCCCGCATTGCGCATCACAACATATTTCAAGATAGCATGAGGGTGTTCACCGAAATGATCAGTAATTAAACCGCGTTGCACCGGCCAGGGGAATTTGCCGCGATTATTGGAAAAGTCGCCTGATAATGCCTTTTCTTCAGTAGTTAAGGCAAAACTTTTCTCTTTTGACGACTTACGATTAACCTTTTTAGCCGCATCAGTAATTACTCTTTCAATTTCCTGCTGCAACCTTAACCCCGCTTTTCTCTGATTTTCAAGCTTTTTCTTTAAGTCTTTCTCCTTTTGCTGTAATTCGGAATAAACCTCATTCTGCCGTTTTTTCTGTCGCTCAATAATTTTTGTCTGATTTACCTTGGAGACCAAAAGGGTATGCTTTTCCTCTTTACGCTTATTAAATTCGACTAATTGATCTGTAATTAAATTTTTATACTTAACAATTCTTTCTGCCTGCTTTCGCCTGTAGTCTGCATATTGCCTCAGATAAATGAATCGCTTGTAAGCCTGGTTAAAATCCTGAGCAGAAAGTAAAAAGAGTAACTGATTATTATTATCCTGATTTCTTTCGGCATACCTGATCATCGATGCATACCGGCCTTTTACCGACTGGAGATTTAAGGTCAGGGAATCAATACGCATTACATTTTGTTGAATTGATACATCAAGATAGCCGATTTCGCCAGTGATATTATTAATCAGTCCATCCTGAAGTTTTATCTGCCTTTCGAGTACCGCAAGCCGGTTTAATGAGGCTTTGGCGTTGCTGTTGGTTTCCTTCAGTAAATCATTGATGTATTCAATTTCCGAGGCAGTTTTCTCCTTTTGCTTCCGCAACTGATCAAGCGACTGTCCCTCGGCGCTGAAAGCCAGAAACACGGATAAAAGAAAAACGATGTATTTTAAAAGTCTCAAAATAGAATACTCCATCGGTAAAAATAACCAATTTAACATTTAATTATTCAATCAATTTCCTTTTGTATTTCGGAGAAACTGAGAATCCAAAATTCTTTTCATCATCCAAACTTATCTTCGCTAATTCAATGGTTAATTCCATCTTTTTATCACCTGTTAACTCAATTTCAATTAGACCCGGAAACCATTGGTCCTTAACCTTTTCATATTTAGCGAATTCAAGCTTCGCCCCTGTATGGTTGTCAAGATCACTAAAAACCATACGTTTCACCACAAATGAATCAGGATCAAGGTAGATATCCTGCTTGATCAGATGCCCTTGATCCAGATGACTGCGGTACCTTCCCATTTTCTCTTCACTTTTATTAATCCTCTTTAATTTGCGGTCACGGATAGAACTAATTTTATACATATTATCCTCAATTTCACACACATATTCCTTAAAATCTTTATCTTTGGAATCTTGCCGAAAGGAGAATATTTTGTTACTTAAAAGTGCTTGTAAGACCCCAAAGTCAATATCCATTCCAAGAAACTTATTAATATAACTATTTTTCCCTGCCAGAAACTCTTGTTTAAGGAAATTAACTATTTTAAACGAATCGGTATTTACCTCCATTTTTGCAACGGGAATTGCCAGTTTTTGGGCATACAGCTGTATGATACTGTCGCGTCTTATTTTATAGGATCCCCGAAATGAAGTCACCTTTCCCTCGTCAGAAAACGACATTGTCATTTTCTTAACTGATAATGATTCATATTTCAAGGATTGGTCATTGACTATTTTAATTACCTTTCCCACGCTATATCGCTTAATTCTTTTCGGCACAGCTATCTTTTGAGCCTGTTTACATCCTGAGAGAAAAAATGAAAAGATAATCAGGTAAAATAAATACTTCTTTAACCTATTGGGAGCCAACATAAATTAGTTTTCTTTTGTTTCTATGTATTTTCTTTGAGCGATTTTCTGTTTTAGAATTTTAGACTCATTGCCCTTTTGAAGCGATTTCTTCCATTGAATTATTGCATTCTCCCGTTCATTGAGGTAAAACAATATATCACCATAATGCTCGATCAGAACTGCATTATCTTCAGTTGCTTTGGACAGTGCGATCTCCATGTAAAACTTAGCCAGCTGATAATCCTTTTTAACAAAAAACACCCAGGCATAAGTATCCAGATAGGTGGCATTATCAGGGTTAGCCTGAATTACTTTTGCACTCAATTTTTCAGCGGTAGCAAGCCTTTCACCTTTTAAAGACAAGTAATAGGAATAATTATTCATGGCCATATAATTCTCCGGATCAAGCGCTACAACTTTATCAAAAATATCAAAAGCCTCGCTGTATCGTTTTAGGTTATAGAAAGCTTCTGCCTGATAAGTATAAAACTGGGATAACATCTTAGGATCATTTTTAGCATGAACCAAACCTGAATCAAGTACAGTAAGCAATTCTTTATATTTCTTTTGCTGCAAGAGGCCAACCGATTTTAAGATATAAATCAATGGCTGGTCAGGAAAATATTCCAAAGCTTTTTCGCTGTCTGTACCCATCGATGACCAATCAAGTAAGTCATTATCAACCAATAGAAGCCGCTCCCAATAGGAGTAGTTATCCTTCTTCATATCCAAAACCAGTCGTAACTCGCGTCGCGCTTCTTCCGGCTTCTTTTTATTCAGGAAATAATCCGCCATTAATGCCCGTGGCCTTTCATCATCAATATTTGCCTCAATGAGTATGTGAAGCAGTTCAAGTTGATTCTCCTCTGAAATTTTATTCGGACCAGGCTGTATTAAAAGCATATACATCTGTGCTTTAGTCTCTAGTTCCAAAACTGAATTTCTAAAAGCCAACTTAATGTGCTTGTAAGCGTTCAATGCATCACCACCATCGAGATAATAACTTGCTATTGAAAGATGTACAAATCCATCATTTGGATCAATTTCAAGGATTTTGTTATAATTTTCGAGTGCCTTTTCTCTATTATGATCCGATAAATAGATATCAGCAAGCAATCCATAATATTTTGAAATAGAAGGATTTGACTTAATTAACTTTTCAATTTCAGCATAAGCAGCTGGTTTATTGCCTAGTTGAAGATATATTTGTTGCTTACCAACTGCAATACGCTCAGTAAGTCCCCATTTTTGTTCAAGCTGATGAAAAATTGCCAGTGCCTGATCATTCTTTCCGGCCATGGTAAGTAGTGTGGCTTGATTAAAGATATACTCTTGATTGTCTGCTGCCATTTTAGACAATGCGTCATACTGCAAGGCAGCGCGTTCGTATAGCTTATTCTGCTGATAAACCTTAATAAGCAAGAGCCGGTAGTACTGATTGGAAGGATTAAGAACAACTGCCTTTTCAAGTAAAAACATCGAACTTTGAAAATCACCTCTTAAAACGTGAATGTTAGCCATTTCGTAAAGTGCGGCAGAAGAGTTGGGATCTAATTCCAGACAACGCGAAAAAATTTTGATTGCTTCGGTATAATTTTCTTGTGTCCTTTGTTTTATACCATCAATAAAAAGATATTCAAACTCCGACCGAACATCATCACTAAGCTTTATTTCGGTAGTATCTTTGGGAATCACTCCTGCATTTACAGACACTGTCTTTGCAACCTTGCACGACAATACTGTACTCAATATTAAAGTAATCAGTATAATACCAATCAATTTATTCTTACTTGTCATTCTGCTTTTTTTATTCATTCTATGGGAAATGTCGGAATCAATGTTTACCTGTATGTCCAAATCCTCCGTCACCCCTTATAGTATCTTCAAGTAATTCAACGGTTTCCCAATTAACTGTCTCATGAGCTGCGAAAACCATTTGAGCAATACGTTCACCATGTTCAATAACAAATTTCTCTGCCGAAAGATTAATTAGAATCACCATTATTTCGCCACGATAATCAGCATCAATGGTTCCGGGAGAATTAAGAACCGTGATTCCTTTTTTCAATGCCAGTCCGCTTCTGGGTCTAACCTGCGCTTCGTACCCAACAGGTATTTCAATAAATAATCCAGTCGGAATAAGTTTTCGTTCTAACGGAGCAAGTGAAACTTCTTCCTGGAGGTTCGCGCGAAGATCCATTCCAGCAGCGTGCTGTGTGCTATATTGCGGCAACTCGTTGGTTGACTTATTGATAATTTTTACTATCATTCTCAATTTTTTGAATCTGCGAAGTTACAAAACAATTTCGATCTCTGTCGTGATGTGTGTCTCACTTGCTGCCGAAGGTAAATAATCCTTTCAGGTCAGCTTTTTCTTTTATCCAGATAAACAAAAAGAAGATCGCCAATAATACGGTATTAATAGCCATCTGAACTGTCTTATTAGGAATTACTATATTTATTTCAACCAAATAAAGAGATGTCGCCAAAAGAAAATAGGCACCTATTCTTTTCAAGTCATATTTTACAGGGAAATATTTCTGTCCAACGATATAGGATGTGACTGTCATTACAAGCGAAGCGATAAAAAAAGCGTATCCGCATGCCATATAACCAAAAACGGGGATAAAAAGAATATTCAGCAAGATGGTAATTACAGCTCCGGCAATTGCAAACCGTGCGCCAAAATGGGTCTGATCAGTTAGTTTATACCATAATGACTGGGTATAAAAGATCCCAAGCATCAAATTTCCCATCAACAGCCAGGGTACCACTTTTATCCCTTCATGGTATCCTGATTTTGCAGAGCCAATAAAGTATTTCAGGATATCAATATAGAACATGACTCCCAAAAATATGACAAGGCCCAGGATTACAAAATATTTCATAATCACCGCATACACTTTTTTAGAATCTTCATTCTTGTAATGTGAAAATAAAAAGGGCTCAAATGAGAATCTGAACGCTTGAATAAAAAGCGCCATCAGAATTGCCAGCTTACTGCTGGCAGAATAAACACCAAGTTCAAAGATTGGGCTGACTGAGCCAACAAGCAACTTTGGCAATAAAATTTTATCTATATTCAGATTAACCATTCCTGCAATGCCAATAACCAATATTGGCCATCCGTATTTTAACATCTGACGTAATAGCGTAAAATCAAAATTTGATCTTTTAATTTTAAGTTCAGGGATAAAGAACAGCAGGGTAACGGAAGATGAAACCAGATAAGCCAGGAAAGCGTAGCCGATGCCAATCTGCGGATTATAGATAAAACGGACAAAAGAATCAGGGTTTGACTGTAATATTTTCGGACAAAAATAAATCCAGAAAACATTCAAACCAATGTTCAATGCAATATTCGCGGATTTCAGTATTGCAAATTTAACCGGTCTTGACTCCAGCCTGAGTTTCGCGAAAGGAATCGAAGAGAGTGCATCCAGCGCAACAGTTACACCCATCCATACAATGTAATTCTGGTGGCCTTCATAGCTGATCCATCCTGCAATATCTGGTGCGAAGCTAAAGACCAAACCAATAAAAACCAAAGAAGTAAGGGTTAATGAAACCATTGACGTGGTAAATACTTTTTCGGGAGAATCGCTTCTGCCGGCAAATCTAAAATAGGATGTTTCCATGCCATAAGTAAGAACCACCTGGAGAAATGCCACATAAGCCAATATGTTACTTAAGACTCCAAACTCATTCGGTAAAAACATCCAGGCATATAACGGGGTAAGCCACCAGTTTAAAAACCTGCCGATTATGCTTGGTACCCCATAAATTACCGTTTCTCCGGCCAATTTTTTTAGTGCACTCAAAATATATTGTTTCTAAAAATAAAATGCAAAGATAATGCTTTAGTTCCACGTGAAGCAATGTGAATAAAACCATCTGTAATTGTTGATAACCGCTGATTTTTACCTAATTTTCGACTTTGAATTATTTTTATTCTTTGTTCACTATAAAATTGATTATGAGAACCCTTATTGCGTTGGTCGTTTTAATTTTTTTCACTTCTTTTATTTTAGTGAATTGCGCTCAATCTTCTAAAAGAACAAGAAAGCCGGTAACCTCGATTAAGATAACACATAAAGATAATAATTTTATCCTGGGAGATAAGTTAAATGTCAATCTGAAAGCCAAAACAAAAGATGGAACGCTAATAAAAACCGAACTCTTTTTAGATGGTAATTCTATATATACAAGTGATAAAATTGAGTTTTCTTTCTTAGTAGAAACACAGAATCTTAATGTTGGTACTCATTATTTAAAAACAATAGCCACTGTAAATGATGGTACTACAGGAGAAAATTATTCCGATTTTCTCCTTATTTCCGATGTTATTCCTATTAAATTTGGTTATCGGATAATTAAATCATATCCTCATTCAAACGAACACTTCACTGAGGGACTGGAAATCAGAGATGGTTTTCTTTATGAGGGAACGGGACAGGAGGGTACGTCCACAATTTATAAAACTGACCTTTCCAGTTGGAAGGTGATTAAAGAATTAAAGCTTGAAGAAAAATACTTTGGTGAAGGTATCACAGTCCTCAATGGAAAATTATACCAGCTTACTTACAAATCTCAAATTGGATTCGTTCGGGATATCAACACTTTTGAACTTATAAAATCCTGGAATTATAAAAATGCTCAAGGGTGGGGTTTAACCAATGATGGCAAGTCATTAATAATGAGCGACGGTACTGAATTTCTCTATTATATTGATCCCGAATCATTGAAAGAGATAAAAAAAATTCAGGTTTGCAATCACAAGGGCGTAGTCCTGAATTTAAATGAACTGGAGTATATTAAGGGTGAAATATGGGCCAATGTATGGACATCTGATACTCTGGTTAAAATAGATCCTAATACAGGTAAAATCGTTGCCGAAATAGATTTGAGAGGACTTTTAGGTTCTAATCTTGTCACTCAGAAAAACCCTGTTGATGTTTTGAATGGAATCGCTTACGACAATGATAAAAATAAATTATACGTAACAGGTAAATTCTGGCCAAAAATATTTGAAATCGAATTGGTTAAAAAACAATAGGGATTAAAAAAGTGTTTGAGGATTGTCTTTTGTCCTATTGCGCCCCAAATGATGATATGCCAGTTCAGTAGCTTCCCTTCCCCTGGGGGTACGTTTTAAAAATCCTTCTTTAATCAAAAAAGGTTCGTAAACTTCCTCAATAGTTCCGGCATCTTCGCTTACAGCTGTTGCAATAGTGGTCAATCCAATAGGTCCACCTTTGAATTTATCAATTATGGTACTTAAAATACGGTTGTCCATCTCATCAAGTCCATACTTATCAATATTCAGGGCTTCGAGTGCATAACGGGTAATTTCTATATCAATATTACCATTTCCTTTTACCATCGCAAAATCACGAACTCTTCGCAACAGTGCATTAACAATGCGGGGTGTACCTCTGCTCCTTCTGGCAATTTCCAAAGCAGCATCCTGATAAATTTTAACATCAAGAATTTTTGCAGACCGCTTCACTATATCGGTAAGAACATCAATATCATAATATTCCAAATGACAATTAATACCAAACCGTGCCCTTAACGGAGCGGTAAGCAATCCACTTCTTGTAGTTGCTCCAATAAGCGTAAATTGGTTTAAATCAAGCTGTATAGATCGTGCACTTGGCCCTTTATCAATCATTATATCAATCCGGTAATCTTCCATTGCAGAATAGAGATATTCTTCAACTATAGGACTTAACCGGTGAATTTCATCAATAAACAGTACATCGTTTTTCTCGAGGTTGGTGAGTACACCTGCCAAATCTCCTGGCTTATCCAACACGGGACCCGATGTAAGTTTAAGATTTACACCAAGTTCATTTGCAATAATATTTGACAAGGTGGTTTTTCCCAGTCCTGGCGGACCATGCAGTAAAACATGATCAAGCGACTCGCCACGCATAACTGCAGCTTTTACAAATATTTTAAGATTTTCTACAATTTTATTCTGACCGCTAAAATCAAAGAAACGAAGAGGTCGTAACTGATTATCGAATTCATTATCTGTATTTTCTGTACTGTTTCCGCGCAAATCTATAAAATCATCCATTTATAATTCTTTATGGCAATAAACTTACAATTTCACGAAATTTATGGATGTCAAAAGGTTTTTCCAAAATGTCATCCATTCCTCCCTTTATACACTTTTCGCGATCATTATTTATAGCATTTGCGGTAAATGCAACAATTGGAGTATATTTTATAGAAGAATCCGAAGCTTCAATTTTTCTCATCTCAGATGTAGATTCATAACCATCCATAACTGGCATCATGATGTCCATCAGAATTAAGTCAAACTTTTGTTCTTTAAATTTTTCTACTCCTATTAAACCATTTTCGGCAATCTCAACACTGTAATTGTATCTTTTTAAACTAATTTTCATTAATCTTTGATTCAATTCGTTATCCTCTACCAATAGTATTGATAATTTATTATTATAATTCATCTAATCGTTTATAGGTTAACACTGCAAACTTACTTAAATTTAATTTTTTATCTTCGTTTTCATCTTAAATAAAATTGAGTCAATTTTCAACTATTATATTATTTAAATAATAGTTTTTAAAAATTAAAGAATGCTTATTTAAATAGGCTGTTAGTTTGGTTTAAAACTTTTTTTGATTTTTATTGTTTTTTTCTTCGATTTGATTTATTATCATCTTAATTATATATTATCAACATTTCAAATAAATGATTTATAAGGATATACTTTCTTATCAACTATCGGTTGATTGTTATGAATTGATGTAATTTTAAAGGATTTTCAGTTACTTTTGATGTGTATTATTTTAGTGATTTAAAATTATTTTTTTCTTTTTTTTTCTTTGATTTTATAAAGAATATTTTTATACAAAAAGAGTGTTTTTATATCTCTGTTTTTTTAATAAAAGTAAAAAACAATTTTGAACAGTGTATCAACATATTTTATCAACAATTTTAAACCTTCATTTATATCACAATCGATGGAAATACTTGGTTTAGCTTCAGATCATGCGGGATATGATTTAAAATGTTTTATAAAAGGGCAACTTAAAGGTCGTGGATTTAGTATTATTGATTTTGGGTGCGATTCTTCGAACAGCTGTGATTATCCTGATTTTGCACATAAATTGGGTCATGCAATTGATAATAAATCTATTAACAGAGGTTTGGTTTTCTGTGGAAGTGGAAATGGAATTAATATGACGGTAAATAAACATCAAAGTGTCAGAAGTGCCTTGTGTTGGAACATCAAAATTGCTTTTTTGGCCAGACATCATAACAACGCCAACGTATGTTCTTTGCCATCCCGATTTATTTCTGATTCTGAGGCACTGGAAATAGTGAACATTTTTTTAAATGAAGATTTTGATGGTGGAAGGCATTTATTGAGAGTTGAAAAAATTTCTTTAACAGGCGAGGTCTGATTTTTGAATTAATTTTGATTTATTGTTTTATTGAATTCAAGTGAATGTCAGGTATTTATTTTCATATTCCTTTTTGTAAGAGTAAATGTAACTATTGTGATTTTTATTCCGGAAGGAATCTGCAGCGTATAGATGAACTTGTAAAATCTGAAATAGCTGAGCTGATTGTTAGAAAAGATTATATTCTTAATGAGGTGGTTAATACTATTTATTTTGGCGGTGGTTCGCCATCATTATTATCAATAGAACAGATTTTGTTGATTTTATCTACGGTAAGAGAATATTATAATGTTTCTGAAACTTGTGAAATTACCCTGGAGGCTAATCCTGAAGATTTAACGCAAGAATATCTTTTCTTGTTGTTTCAATCAGGAGTTAATCGTTTAAGTATTGGAATTCAGAGTTTTAATGATGAAATTTTAACTTATTTAGGGCGACGGCACAATAGTTCAAAGTTGCCTTATATAATTGCCGGGGCTCAGAATATAGGTTTTAATAATATTTCAGTCGACCTGATTTTCGGTATTCCAGGTATGAGTTATGAGCTTTATTTAGAATCGGTTCAGGAAGTTTTAAAACTAGGAATTCAGCATATATCCGCATACTCTTTAACAATTGAAAAAGGCACATACTTTGGTAAGTTATTGAATCAAAATAAAATTATAGAAATTTCGGAAGAAGATCTTTTAAAACAGTTCAATTCCACAATTGATCTTTTGAAAAATCATGGTTTTGATCATTATGAAATTAGTAATTATGCTAAGGAAGGTTTTATATCACGGCATAATTCAGCGTATTGGAATGATCAGGTATATTTAGGTATAGGTCCTTCAGCCCATAGTTTTAACAGGATTTCCAGACAATGGAATGTAAGTAATACCGTGCAGTATTGTTCTAATATTTCGCTTTCCAAACCTTTTTTTGAGGTGGAATTTCTCACCGAAGCTGATAAGTTTAATGAATATCTGATTACGGGTTTACGAACTTCAAAGGGAATTTCAAATAGTTATTTAGTAAAGAATTTTAATATGGATATTTATTCCTATTTCATTAAAAATTTAAAACTTTTATCAAATGGAGATTGTATTGTTTATGAAGAGGATAGAATATATTTAACACGAAAAGGTCTTCTTATTTCTGATTATATCACAAGATTGCTTTTCTTTGCACCGTAATTATTTTGGTAAATGAGCAAACTATTATTCCAGAGAGAATTGTTTTTTCCTTCAGTCTTTGAAGGTTTAAATATTTGTTTGGATATGGTTAGTGAAGTTGAGCATCTGTTTAATTTAGACTTTGATAAAAGTTTTGCATTACAGACTGTTCTGGTTGAATCTGTTGAAAATGCCTTTCTGCACGGTAATAAAGGAGCTAGTGATTTGGATGTTAGGGTTTATATTTCGATTAGTGCCAGCGAAATTTTTCTTGAAGTCGAGGACAAGGGAGAGGGATTTGATATAAACAGTATTCCTTCTCCTATTGAGGGAGATAATATTTATAACGAGTGCGGCAGGGGTTTGTTTTTTATAAAAAGCTTATGTTCAAGTTGTTATACGATGGGTAAAGGTAATATTGTTCGAATAATACTTGAGAGATAATGTCGATTTTATTTTTAACCGAAGAAATAACCCGCCCGAAACTTCGGTATCGGATCATAACCAAATGGCTTAAGGTAGTAATTGAAAAATACGATTTTAGACCAGGTGATCTTACTTATATTTTTTGTTCTGATGCTTATTTAAGAAATATAAATAACAAATTTCTCTCCCACGATTATTACACGGATATTGTAACATTTGATTATTGCTCCAACCGGAGGATATCAGGTGATATGTTTATTAGTATAGAACGCGTAAAAGAAAATTCCATCTTTTTTAATGTTACTTACGAGGATGAATTGCTTAGAGTAATTATTCATGGTCTTTTACATTTATTAGGTTATAAGGATGGTAATGATGAGGAAAAGAAAATAATGAGACATATTGAGGGTGAATGTATATTTTTGTATGAGGAGTTGTTGTAATGAAAGTATTAAACGAATATGATATCATTGTTGTAGGAGGTGGCCATGCTGGTTGTGAAGCTGCGGCCGCTGCTGCAAGGTTGGGTTCAAAGGTACTATTGATTACGATGGATTTAAACCGGATGGCTCAGATGAGTTGTAATCCTGCAGTTGGCGGGATAGCCAAAGGTCAAATTGTTAGAGAGATTGATGCTCTTGGAGGAAATATGGGAATTGTGACCGATTTATCCACAATTCAGTTCCGAATGTTGAACTTGTCGAAAGGACCGGCAATGTGGAGTCCACGGGCGCAGTGCGATAAAATTAAATTCTCAGCGAGTTGGAAAACTGCCCTGGAAAGTGAAAATAACCTCGATTTTTGGCAAGGAACGGTTGTAAGGCTAATTTTTGACGGCGATGTTGTTTGCGGTGTTGAGACGGAAATTGGAGTTGGATTTAAATCTAGATGTGTAATTCTCACTAGCGGAACTTTTTTAAATGGGTTGATGCATTTTGGATCATCCAAAGTTAAAGGCGGCAGAATTTCTGAGCCGTCTTCTGTCGGAATTACCGAACAATTAATTTCGGTTGGATTCAAAGCGGGAAGGATGAAAACAGGAACTCCTGTTAGATTGGATAAAAGAACTATTGATTTCTCACAGCTTCAGCGACAGGACGGAGAGGAAGGAGATCGCCGCTTTAGTTTCTTTGAAGGGTATAAAAATGATTTACAAAAATTGCCTTGTTATATCACTTATACAAATCCTAAAGTTCACAAGATTATTGCATCAGGTTTTGAGGATTCACCGCTCTTTGATGGAACGATTAAAGGACTTGGTCCCAGATATTGTCCAAGTATCGAAACAAAATTAATCACATTTTCAGATAAAGAGCAGCATCAGTTATTTCTTGAGCCGGAAGGGGAGGACTCGCTTGAATATTATTTAAATGGTTTTTCTTCATCTTTAAACTGGCAAATACAGAATGATGCCCTTCATTGCATTCCTGGTTTAGAAAATGCAAAAATATTAAAGCCGGGGTATGCTATAGAGTATGATTATTTTGAACCAACACAACTTAATCATTCCTTAGAAACTAAACTTATACGTAACCTTTATTTTGCCGGACAGATTAATGGAACAACAGGTTACGAAGAGGCGGGAGCACAAGGTTTGATGGCGGGGATAAATGCGCATCAAAATATCAACGGCAAAGATCCTATTGTTCTTTCTCGCAACGAGGCTTATATCGGCGTGTTGATTGATGACTTGGTTACAAAAGGTGTTGATGAGCCTTATCGTATGTTTACAAGCAGAGCTGAATACCGGCTTTTGTTACGGCAGGATAATTCCGATGAACGTCTGACTCCTATTGGATTTCAGCTGGGATTGATTTCCAAATTACGATATGAGCATTTGGTTACTAAATTAGAATGCAGAGATCGTGTTGTATTATTTTGCCGGGGATGTTCTATAAAAGCTAATCAATTTGTCGATTTATTTGAAAGTAAAAGTACAGCTCTTTTGAAGCATGGAACTAAATTGGAGGCTCTTATTATGCGTCCACAGTTGTCTATTTTTGATTTTGTGCATATTGTTCCTCACCTGGAAAAACTCTATAACAGCATTGATTTATCTGTTAGGAATGAGGTTTTTGAATCGGCCGAAATAGCAATTAAATATTCTGGATACATTGACAGGGAGGTGGCCGTAGCTGAAAAATTGCTTAGACTGGAAGGAATTTCGATTGATAAAAAGTTTGATTATTCGTCTTTGGAGTCGTTATCTACCGAAGCGAGACAAAAACTTGAAAAAATTCAGCCGGTTACTATTGGTCAGGCAAGCCGAATTCCGGGTGTTTCACCAAGCGATATTAATGTCTTGCTGGTTTTGATGGGGCGGTAGTGTTCCACGTGGAACAACTTTAATTAATTATTTTATTAAAATGAGAAATTCGACAGATCTTGACATTGTTAAAAATTCAGTCAGGAATATCCCTGATTTTCCTAAGCCGGGCATTCAATTTAAGGATGTTACAACTTCATATAATGATGGCGAAATATTTGGTTTTATTGCATCTGAAATTTATGAATACTACAAGTTTTATGGGATCACTAAAGTTGTTGGTATTGAATCGCGTGGTTTTATATTAGGAAGTGTATTAGCAAATAGGCTGAATGTTGGATTTGTTCCTATTCGAAAACCAGGAAAGCTTCCGGCTGAGATTTATTCTCAGAAATATGCATTAGAGTATGGATTTGATACACTCGAAATCCATCAGGACGCACTTTCTGCAGATGATGTTGTTCTGATTCACGATGATTTGCTGGCGACAGGCGGAACGGTTGGTGCAGCCATTGATTTGGTGAGGAAATTTGGTGTTTCAAAGATTTATGTGAATTTTTTTGTTGAACTTGATTTTTTAAAGGGATCAGAGAAGATCGATCCCGTTGTTCCTGTGTGGTCGCTGGTTCATTTCTAATTCAATAAAATGCAAAGTTCCAATTTATATGTTGATCATTTAAAAGAGATTATTCGTCATTTACCTGATTTACCTGGAGTGTATGAGTATTTCAACACTGAAGGTAAAATCATTTATGTAGGGAAGGCAAAGAATTTGCGAAAACGCGTTTCGTCTTACTTTTCTAAGGTTCACGATAATCGTAAGACGGCAATTCTTGTTGGAAAAATTGCAGATATCAAGCACATTGTTGTGGGTTCAGAAGAGGATGCACTGCTTCTTGAAAATAATCTCATCAAGAAATATCAGCCGCGATATAATGTGTTATTGAAAGATGACAAATCATTTCCTTGGATTTGTATCAAAAACGAACCGTTCCCCCGCGTTTTTTTTACCCGAAATATAGTCAGAGACGGTTCTTTGTATTTTGGTCCATATACCTCTGTGCCTATGGTAAGAACAATTCTCGATGTAATTAAAAGACTTTATCCAATTAGAAATTGCAGTTTAAATCTGTCTCAGGGAAATATTGCCAGAAATAATTACAGGGTTTGTCTGGAATTTCAAATCGGGAATTGCAAAGGAGCCTGCGAAAATCTTCAATCTGAAGAGGATTATGCAGAAGGTATTGCTCAAATAAAAGAGATTCTTAAAGGAAATTTATCAACGGTTGTGGCTCACCTGAAAGGGCGAATGATTCAATATGCTCAGGAATACAAATATGAGGAAGCTGACAATTTTAAAATAAAAATATCGGTTCTTGAAAACTATAAAAGTAAATCGACAATAGTTAGTTCTTCAATCACAAATGTGGATGTTTTCTCATTCGACGAGGATGATTTATATGCCTATGTTAATTTCTTAAGAGTAGTGGATGGAGCAATTGTTCAGGCTCACACACTCGAAATCAAAAAGCGGCTTGATGAATCTAAAGAGGACTTGCTGGCACTGGGAATAATCGATATCAAACAAAAGTTTTTTCTGAATTCGAAGGAGATATTATTGCCATTTAATCTGGATTTTGAATTAAAAGATGTGAAGATGATTGTACCTGTGATAGGAGATAAGCGGAAACTGGTGGAGTTATCAGAAAGAAATGTGAAATTTTATAAGCTCGAAAAGAATAAACAATTGTCTTTAAAAACGCCAAAAATTCGAACTGACAGATTGTTGGAGCAAATTCAAAAGGATTTAAGGTTGCAGGAACTGCCACATAGGATAGAATGTTTTGATAATTCCAATATTCAGGGAGCTCAGCCCGTAGCAGCATGTGTTGTATTTATTGATGGCAAACCCGCCAAAAGAGCATATCGCCACTTCAATATTAAAAGCGTTGAGGGTCCGAACGATTTTGCTTCAATGGAAGAAATTTTATACCGTCGATATCACCGGGCCATTAATGAAAATGCTGAACTGCCACAATTGATTGTTGTGGACGGAGGTAAAGGACAATTAACATCGGCGCTGAATACGCTCGAAAAGCTTAATCTCAGGGGAAAGATAGCCGTAATTGGGATAGCTAAAAGGTTGGAAGAGATCATTTATCCCGACGATCCAATACCGCTTTATTTGGACAAAAATTCAGAAACGCTAAGGGTTTTACAACAAATTAGAAATGAAGCACATCGCTTTGGAATAACTTTTCATCGAAATAAACGGTCTAAAGAATTTATTATTAGTGAACTCTCGCAAATACCGGGGATAGGAGAAAAAACCATTGAAATATTAATGCGTCGATTCAAGTCAACAACACGTTTAAGGAGTTCGCCACTCAGTGAAATAATTGAGCAGGTGGGAGTATCACGTGCTGAGAAAATAGAAAAGTATTTTAATTCAAACCCAATTGGTTGATTCAAAATAAATTCTCGCAAAATTTAAAGATGCTAAAAGAAGGTGAGGATTTCAGAAAATCATCATTTTTCAATAATTCTGTTATTGTTGTATAGTCATGCTTTACGCCATTCAACAGCTTAATTGAATGTTGACATTCTGGTCCGCTTAACAGATCAAGGTCAGTTTTTATGTTCGTAATAATTCCTTTTTCCACATTAAGCTCAAGGTTTATCCTTTGATCGGAGCAGGAAAAACCGTTTTTAAAAACATATTTTGGCGAATATCCATAAATCCAATCCCAGGTACTAAACTTTTCTTCAAGTAGATGATTAATAAATATAATCTCTTGATTATCAATGTGTTTTGTATTTATATTAATTAATTTTTCTGTAATATTATTAAATATATATTTACAAAACAGCTCCATTGATATTGAATTGCCAAGGTATTTTGAAATATTGGTCACCTTTGATCTTACCGATTTGATGGACTTGTCAATATACCTTTCGGGATGGTTTTTTAATGCCTCGGAAAGACAGTTTAAATCGGAATTAAACAAGAGAGTGCCGTGAGAGAGAATACGACTCTTAAAAATATGCATCGCATTTCCTGATACTTTTCCGGAGTCAATCAGCAAATCATTCCTTCCGGAGAATTCGGCAGCCAAACCCATATCTTTGAGCGCGTTTAAAACGGGAGCAGTAAACTTTGGAAAGTTGAGTTGATCAGGATTTGCAGCGTTATGAATGAAACTGAAATTCAGATTATTTAAATCCTGGTAAACAGCTCCACCACCGGAAATTCTTCTTGCCAGCTTAATGTTATGATCAGTAACAAACCTTAGGTTGATCTCGGATAGTAAATTCTGATGTTTTCCAACAACAATACAAGGTTCATTAATATATAGAAAAAAAAATTCCTCATCGCTATTCCTGAGAAAATACTCCTCTGCTGACAGATTAAAATGGGGATTATTCGATTGGGAGATTATGCAGCGCATTTTTTCTTTATGAGAAAAAGATTAATTAAAAACCCCTGCAAGTTAATGACTTACAGGGGTTTTAGTAGCGGGGACAGGACTCGAACCTGTGACCTCCGGGTTATGAGCCCGACGAGCTACCAACTGCTCTACCCCACAGTATATCTTGTGTCTAATGAACGATTCATCTTTAAGAGGGTGCAAATGTAAGCACAATTACTATGAAATCAAAAAAATGTGATGTAAAAGTTTGATTTATTTCGCTATCAATGGATATTCAACACTTTATCACATTTTTTGACTAAGTATAAGATGTTGTATTAAATTTAAAGTTTCCTCCAATTCTCAATTTAATTTCATATCTTCGATAGTCAATCAGTTAAGGCTGAATCAGGCAACATTTATCATATCAATTTTTTTGAAAGGCACGATTAATATCCAATAGAGTTTATTAAATTATTAACATTTACCGAAAATTTTTTCGTTCATTCAGATTAAGTTAAATTTGCATACGAATTTAGAAGGTGAACTTTTTAGAAAATTGTTATTTATCACTTTCAAAAAATGTTAATTATGGAAACATCAGGCTATAAAATAAGAAAATCAGATAATTTCGATCCAATCTGGAAAAAAATAATTGTTGAATCAAATGTTCCGGACGAGCTGTTGCCTTTGCGCGACTTGGCCCGAAACCTATGGTGGGTGTGGAGTGATGATGCACGGGCTTTATTCAGTGAAATTGATCCCTTAATCTGGACAGCGTGTCAGCATAATCCGATTGTTTTACTCGAAGAAACAAGCCTCGAGCGCTTTGAAGAGTTAAAGTCGGATCAGTCGTTCGTATTAAGAATGAAATCGGCTGAAAATCAGTTAAATAAATATCTGAATGAACGTAAAATATTACGGGGTCCCAAGATCGCTTATTTCAGTATGGAGTTTGGTCTGCATTCCAGTCTTAAGATATATTCCGGTGGTTTAGGTGTTCTGGCAGGGGATTTTCTTAAAGAAGCCAGTGACTCGAAAGTCGATATGACCGGTATTGGTTTGCTTTATCGATATGGTTATTTTAAACAGATTATCTCTGGCCAGGGGGAGCAAATTGCACAATACGATGCCGAACATTTTTCAAAAATTCCAATCCAGCCGGTAATGGATGAAACCGGTGCGTGGCTTACCATTGGTATTGATATGCCCGGCAGAACCGTTTATGCCCATGCATGGTCGGTGAAAATTGGAAACATAACTTTATATCTGCTTGATACTGATTATGATGCAAATCAAGATCCGGACCGCTTTATTACTCATCATCTATATGGAGGAGATAATGAAAACCGACTGAAGCAAGAAATGGTGCTGGGACTTGGAGGGATAAAACTACTCGAAAAAATAGGCGTCAAATCTGAAATTTACCATTGTAATGAGGGTCATGCAGCTTTTATTGGGCTGGAAAGAATAAAAAACCTCATGGAAACTTCGGGTTTAACGTTTTCCGAAGCCCAGGAGATGATCAGGGTATCCACGCTGTTTACAACTCATACACCTGTTCCTGCAGGGCATGATTCATTTCATGTAGATCTTTTCAAACTCTACATGGGAAATATGTCACAAAAACTTAAATTATCGCTCGAAGACTTTCTGTTTTTAGGCAAAGCTACAGTTCAGGATGATCATTTTAATATGAGTTATCTAGCCTCAAATCTCTCACAGGAGATTAACGGTGTGAGTATGCTGCACGGAAAAATCAGCAAAGGATTGCTTTCCGAACTATATAAGGGATTTTTACCTGAAGAACTCGAAAATATCGGCTATGTCACTAATGGAGTTCATTATCCTACATGGGCAGCACCCGAATGGAAAAGCATCCACGAAAAATTTTTAAAGCCTGAAGCACTGGCGGAGGATATTCATGACTACGATGAAGATGAAGAATCGCGGGCGTGGAGGAATATTTATAAAGTTCAGGATAGTCAAATTTGGGAAACGAAGTCCAAACTTCGCGAAGGTTTGATTGATTATATCAAGCAGCGCTTTTCTGATACTCATGTTCAACGGAATGAAAATCCTAAATATATTGCAGAAGCAGTTGCAAAGCTGAATCCTAAAGCTTTGACCATTGGATTTGCTCGCCGTTTTGCAACCTATAAAAGGGCTCATCTGCTATTCCGAAATCTGGATAGATTAGCTAAAATCGTTAATAATCCCGACCGTCCCGTACAGTTTTTGTTTGCTGGAAAGGCCCATCCGGCTGATAAAGCGGGTCAGGATCTGATTAAGTTTATCTTCGATATCTCAAAACGTCCCGAATTCATAGGCCGAATTCTCTTCATTCAGAATTATGATATGAACCTTGCTAAAATGCTGGTTCAGGGTTGCGACGTATGGATGAATACTCCGACACGTCCGCTGGAGGCATCTGGAACTTCCGGAGAAAAAGGAGTTATGAATGGCACTTTGCATTTTTCCGTTCTTGACGGATGGTGGGTTGAAGGCTATAAAAAAGATGCCGGCTGGTCGCTGCCAATTGAAAAAACTTTCGATAACGAGGAATTACAGGACGAGCTTGATGCAGAAGCAATATACAGTATCTTCGAAAACGAAATTGTTCCAACCTATTTTTACCGAAACGAGAAGGGTATTCCAATTCTTTGGGTTGATTTTATTAAAAATACATTTGCTGAAGTCGTTCCTCATTTCACCACACGACGTATGATGAAAGACTATTTTAAACGTTACTATATTCCACTGTTTTCAAGATTGGAACGGCTGAAAGCAGATAATTATGCAAAAGCGAAAGAAATTGCTTTGTGGAAGGAAAAAGTTCTTTCGGTTTGGGATCAGATTGAAGTAGTTAACATTCAGCTTGCCGACGGTATCACAAACACGTATAAAATGGGTCAAAACTATCCGTCTAATATCGTACTCGATATTAAAGGGTTATCTTCTGATGATATCGGGGTTGAAGTTATTATTGCAACAGGACGTTCAGAGAGCCGGGAATATGTTGAAAGACATGAATTTACTGCGGGAAAAGTTTCAAATGGGTTGACTCATTATTCTCTTAATCTGACATTGACAAAACCGGGATCCTATCACTACGGAGTGAGAATATTTCCTAAAAATGTTGAACTGCCGAATCGACAGGATTTTAGGATTTTGAAATGGGTTTAATTTATAATTTATTGAATAACAGTTTGTTAAGAAGATTTTCTTTGTGCTTGGGAGAAACCTTTAGTAGTTCACCGGTCTTAAGCTCTACCATACCACCTTCAGATTTAAGGTAACGGACCACATTCAGAATATTAACTAAATGACTTCTGTGTATGCGGACAAATCCCAGGGGTGCCAGCAGGTGCTCAAATTCCAGCAGTGTGCGGCTTACTATTTTTTCCGAAGCTTCTTTAAATATGATGCGGGTATAATTTCTTTTGCCTTCGCAACGAACAATATCTTCGACCTTGACAATCGCAAATCCATTTATTTCGGGTAATGCGACTGTCTTGGAAGAACTGTCCTCCGGAGACATTAAATTATCCTTTAATGTCTTTACTCTTAGACTGTTATCTACTCTTTGAATGAGGGGGATCCGCTTGATTGCCTTAGTCAGTTCGTCAACATTAAGTGGTTTAATGATATAGTCAAAAGCCGAATACTTAAATGCCTTCACAGCATATTCACTGTAAGCAGTAATGAATATTAATTTGAAATTGATTGATTTTAATTTATCTAAAAGATCAAATCCTGTTCCATCAGGCATGCTGATATCCAATAATACCAACTCCGGATCAGTCTCTTCTATCAATTTAACCCCCTCAGCAACCGTTGCGGCTTCTCCAAGTATTTCAATATTGTCGAGAAATTTTTCGAGCATATCTCTCAAAACCATTCTCGACACATAATCATCGTCAATAATAACTGTTTTTAACATAATTGATCTTTCAAACGGTTTACTTAAGGAGGCATAAATAGCGTTATTTATTCACTGAACACGTTTTATGATGCCTGATTTGTATAGATTAACAAACAATGGTCGAAAATGATTAAATTTTTTGAATAATTCTCATCTTTGTAAAAAAACTAATGGCACTTATACTAAATATCGAAACTTCAACCGAGGTGTGTTCTGTAGCGCTGGCTCGTGATGGTGTAGTCATTTTTTCACGTGAAAGCCTTTCAGGTCAAAACCACGCGATGCTTTTAACGGTATTTATAAATGAAATAATGGCTGAGGCGAATATTGCAATAGAACAAATTGACGCAATTGCTGTTTCCGGAGGCCCAGGGTCATATACCGGCCTGCGAATCGGGGTATCAGTAGCTAAAGGGATCTGTTATGCCTTCGGTTTACCTTTGTGCGCGATAACTTCCCTGGAGGCAATGGCACATCATGTCATGAATAATCTTGAGGATCTTTATCAGCCAAAATCGGATAAAGTTATCTATTGTCCAATGATCGATGCCAGAAGAATGGAGGTATATTCAGCTTTGTATGATGTGAATGGAATTCAAATACGTGGTATTCAGGCTGATATTATAGACCACCAATCATATCTTCCATTTTTGGAAAATGCTGCGGTTCTCTTTTTTGGCAACGGAGCCGAAAAATGCCGTCATATAATTACCAACCCAAATGCAATTTTTCTTGAGAGGATTATCACCTCAGCAAAAAACATGATCCCTTTAGCTGAACGCCACTTTCATTTAAAGAAATTTGTGGACGTTGCCTATTATGAGCCATTTTACCTGAAAGATTTCGTTGCCACGATTCCCTCAAAAAATATCTTTAAAAATGGCATTGAGCCTAAAAATTGATTCTCTTTGATTTCTTTGGAGTAAAGCATATTCATTCAATACAAATAAGGAATAAAATAAAGTTAAGTGAAGCATAAAATACTTATTATTTCCTATTATTGGCCGCCCAGTGGCGGAGCAGGAGTGCAGCGATGGCTTAAATTTGCGAAATATCTTCGCGATTTTGACTGGGAACCGGTTATCTATACTCCTTTGAATCCGGAATTTCCCGAAATAGACAATACTTTGTCCAAGGATATTCCTGCCGGTATTGAGGTAATCAGAACTGCAATATGGGAGCCATACGTGTTTTATAAAAAAATTACCGGCAAAAAACCTTCAATCAAAATAAACAGCGGATTTTTAAACGATAAAAAATCTCCGGGTCTAATTGAAAAGTTATCGTTCTGGATAAGAGGCAATTTCTTTATCCCTGATGCGCGAAAATTCTGGATAAAACCTTCCGTTCGATTTCTTCTAAAATATCTTAAAGATAATCCTGTTGATGCCATCGTTTCTACCGGCCCGCCACATTCGATGCATTTAATTGCGCTGGGGATTAAAGAGCGTCTGAATATTCCCTGGCTGGCCGATTTTCGCGACCCATGGACCGATATCGATTATTACAAGGATCTGAATATATCCGCATTTGCGGATAAAAAACACAAAAGGCTTGAGCTAAAGTCGATTAAGTGTTGTGATGCAATGGTAGTTGTGAGCAGTGCCATGAAGGAGAACTACGGCAAAATGGGAGGCAAAAATATTCATGTGATCACAAATGGATTCGATCCGGCTGATATGGACTTTCCAGAGGTGGTCCGCGATACAAAGTTCTCCATCTCGCATATCGGTACGCTTCCTCCCAGCCTTAACCTTAAGGGTTTATGGCAGGTATTGGCTGATCTTTGTGAATCGGTTCCTGATTTCCGCAATAACCTCGAGATTAAGCTTATCGGTAAAGTTGACAGCGCTGTAGCCAATGATATTGCTACTTTTAAACTGGCAGATCAATTTACCGGTGTTGGATATGTTACTCATGACATGGCCGCCTCGCTAATGAAGGAGTCGGCAATTCTGCTTTTGGCTATTAATAAAGACAGCCCTAATGCCAAAGGCATCCTGACCGGTAAATTTTTTGAATATCTGGCATCCGGAAGACCGATCTTTGCCATAGGTCCATCAGATGGAGATCTGGCAAATATTCTTAAAGAGACCGAGGCCGGTTATATTTCGGATTATAATGATTTGAACCATATCAAAAAGATCATATTGATCTTGTATGAGAAATATTTGTGCAATGATTTAACTAATAACCCAAAAGGGATCGAAAAATTCACCAGAAAAAGTCTTACTGCTGAACTGGCAAGTGTTTTGAATACTATGATTAATGTTTGAAATTATTAGCAAATTTGTAATCGCGAACTAAACGAGAATATGGGTGATTCAATAAAAATGGTTGACCTGAAAGGGCAATACCTTAAAATTAAAGATGAGATTGATCAGGCAATACAGGAGGTGATCGACACTTCAGCTTTTATCAACGGGAAAGCAGTTGCCGATTTTTCAAGTCAACTGGCTACGTACCTGAAGGCACAATTTGTGATTCCCTGTGCTAACGGAACAGATGCACTTCAAATTGCTTATCAGTCACTGGGTTTAAAGCCGGGTGACGAAGTGCTGATGCCAACTTTTAATTATGTAGCTTCCGCAGAGGCAGCTGTATTACTTCGTCTTAAACCCGTCTTTGTTGATGTTCACGAAGATAACTTTAACATTAACGAAAATCTGATCAAAGAACGATTGACTTCCGCTACAAAAGCGATTGTTGTTGTTCATCTTTTCGGCCAATCGGCAAATATGGAACCCATTCTTGAACTCTCGCGGCAATTCGGACTGAAGGTAATCGAAGATAACGCCCAATCGCTTGGGTCGGATTACACATTCTCAAATGGCGAAAGGAAAATGACAGGAACGATGGGAGATATTAATACGAATTCTTTCTTTCCGACTAAAAATCTGGGATGCTTTGGCGATGGCGGGGCGTTGTCAACCAATGATCCTGATTTAGCACAAAAAGCTGCAATGATCGCCCGCCACGGACAGGGACAAAAGTACAGTTACGAGATGATCGGCTGTAATTCGAGGCTCGATACCATTCAGGCTGCAATTCTTGGTGTAAAGCTTCGGAGTCTAAACGGCTATCTTAGAAGCCGTATTGAAGCCGGGCATTTTTACAATCAGCTTTTGGAAAATCTGCCTCAGATTAAACAGCCTTCAGAAATGAGCTGGTCAAAACATACCTATAATCAATATGTTATACGATTAGGTGAGCGTAATCAAATTAAAGAAAACCTAAGAATTGCCGGCATTCCATCGATGATTTATTACCCGTCGCCACTACATTTACAAAAGGGATATTCGTTTTTAGGATATAAAACCGGAGATTTCCCTGTCGCCGAGAAGCTTTGTCAGGATGTACTCGCACTGCCCATTCACACGGAAATAACTTCGGAGCAGCAGCATTCTGTGATCGATTCATTAATTAAATCAATTAAATCATTATGATACAATATACTGCACATCCATCTGCAATAATTGACGATCAATGCGAAATTGGTAAAGGGACAAAAATCTGGCATTTCAGTCACATTATGGCGGGTTGCAAGATTGGCAAAAATTGCAACATTGGGCAAAATGTTGTTGTTTCTCCACAAGTCTCGCTTGGAGAAAACGTAAAGGTTCAAAACAACGTTTCCATTTATACCGGAGTGATCTGCGAAGACGATGTATTTTTGGGGCCGTCAGTAGTTTTCACCAATGTCATTAATCCGCGCAGCGCCATTATCCGCAAAGATGAGTATCAAAAAACCATCGTGCGCAAGGGTGCAACCATTGGCGCCAATGCAACGGTGGTTTGCGGCAACGAAATTGGCCGTTATGCCATGATAGGGGCCGGTGCGGTAATTACTAAGTCTGTGCACGCCTATGCGCTGGTTTATGGCAATCCGGCCCGCCAGCACGGCTGGGTGAGCGAATATGGCAATCAGCTCTACTTCGACAGCGATGGGCTCGCAATTTGTCCTGAAAGCGGTGAAAAATATGCTTTATTGAATAATGAAGTGATTAAGATTGAGTAGTGGATTTCAAATATTGATATTTAAAGAATTATAGAATGTTCATCAAACAAATACTGTATAAAATTCTTGGGGTCACGAATTATCTGATCGTTGTGAGCCGGTTGTTTTTCATCTCCTATTCTTTGGGATTGTTAAAGAATAATAAAACCTTTGATTGCCATTATTTCATTAAAAATTTGATTCGAAAAGGAGATCATGTCATCGATATCGGGGCTAATCTTGGCTATTATTCCCGGTTGTTTGCAAAATTAGTTGGATCAAATGGGAAAATATTAAGTGTAGAACCGGTCTCTCTTTTCAGAAAAGTATTGAATATCAATATATCAGGATTTAAAAATACAATTATTATTCCGTATGCTTTAGGAACTGTGGATAATAAGCCGGTCGTAATGGGGATTCCCAAAAGTAATAAATACCTTCGGCATGGATTGACAAGAGTATTAGATGGAGATGAAAATGAGTCATTTGAGTTTACTTTTACCGAAAAAATGTTCACTCCGGCTACCCTTTTCGGGAATCTGGATCGGTGCGATTACATCAAATGTGACGTTGAAGGATATGAGATTCATATTGTTCCGCAACTTGAATTCCTGCTCAAACTTTTTCAGCCCATCATTCAGATTGAAATAGAGCCGGCAAACAGGAAACAAATCAGCGATTTTCTGGCTTCAGTTTCTTATTCAGCTTTTTATCTGAAGGATCGGCTTTTATTTCCTGTCAGTGAAAATGAGCAAGAGGTTACCGGTGATCTTTTCTTTGTACCGCAAAATAAAATGAAACAAACAGAACCCTTTAGGGCTAAGGTAAATAATTGACATGAAGAATTTTGCATTGATTGGAGCTTCCGGCTACATCGCTCCACGGCACATGAAGGCGATCAGGGAGACCGGTAATAGACTGATTGCAGCATACGATCCATACGACGGTGTTGGCATTATTGATAGCTTTTCACCCGACACAAAGTTTTTTGTTGAATTTGAACGGTTTGACAGATACCTGGAAAAACTGAAATACGACAAAGGAATTGCTATTGATTATATGAGTATCGCATCACCGAATTATCTTCATGATGCACATATCAGAGTGGCATTGCGGCGGGGAGCTCACGCAATCTGCGAGAAACCATTAGTCCTGAATCCTTGGAATATTGATGCTTTGCAGCATGTAGCAAACGATACCGGTAAAAAGATCTACACAATTTTGCAGCTTCGTCTCCACCCGGTTATTATCGCTTTAAAAGAGAAAATCAAAATGGGGCCGGCAGATAAAATTTATGATATCGATCTCACCTACATCACTTCACGCGGAAATTGGTACTACACTTCGTGGAAAGGCGATATTTCGAAGTCCGGGGGAATAGCTACAAACATTGGAATTCATTTTTTTGATATGCTGACATGGATTTTCGGCGATGTAGAGGAAAATATTGTAAATCTGCATACCCACGACAGGGCTTCAGGAATTCTTCTGCTCCAAAAAGCCAGGGTTCGCTGGTTCCTGAGTATCAATAGTGAAACATTGCCCGCCGAGGTTCGGGAGAACGGAAAAACAACCTTTCGGTCAATCACCGTTGAGGGAAAAGAGATTGAATTCAGCGAAGGGTTTACCGACCTTCATACAAGAAGTTATGAGGAGATTTTAAATGGAAATGGGTTCGAAGTTGGTGAAGCGCAAAAGTCGATTGGAGTAGTGTATGATATACGAAACCAGACTCCGCGAGGGTTGAAGGGTGATTATCATCCGTTTGCAGCAAAACCACTCTCTGCACATCCATTCTCGCGCCTTGATTAATCTTGGCAGAGACTATGAAATACTCCGGATTCTGTGCTTCGATAATGCGAATTACGGAAATTTGGGTATTCTCCCAATAATTCGGGACAGGCTATCAGGCAATAAACAACTAACTATCTCCGGATGAAAAAGCAATCGATTCTGTTCGTTTATGTTAATTATTCCTCTTTTGTAAAAGCTGATTATGAAATTTTGTCATCCTTCGCCGACGTTACAAAATATCAGTTTAAGCCTTCTAAAGGAATTATCCGGACTGGAATCGAATTGCTGAAGGAGTTAATATTTTTATTGTTTAAGGCTAAAAAATTTGATTCGGTATTTATTTGGTTTGGCGATTATCATTCCTTACTCCCGGTTCTGTTCTCAAATCTTTACAGGAGAAAGTCGTTTGTTGTAATTGGAGGTTACGATGTTTCGACCCTTCAGGAGTATGGTTACGGGTCTTTTAGTCATCCAATACGCGCTTTCTTTACCCGAAATACTTTTAAAAAAGTCGATGGTTGTTTTCCTGTGGCTGAAGCTTTGAAAAAAAAGCTGCTTTTGATCCATCCTGCTGCAATAGCTGAAACAATCGCCACAAGTACAGATTCTGAAAGATTCAGCTTCCTCGAATACGAAAGACCCAAACGCATTATTACGGTATCAGGTACTGAGAATTACCAGCGCCTGATGGTAAAAGGGCTGGACCGGTTTCGGGAGTTGGCCGCCTGTTTACCTGAATACGAGTTTTTGATAATAGGTGCTGCGGAAACCGTAAAATCCTTCTTTGAACCTAGACCCGGTAATCTTGTTTTACTTCCTCTGCAACAATTCGGTCAATTGACCCAACATTATCAAAGTGCCTCCTATTATGCTCAGCTTTCACGCTCCGAAGGTCTTCCCAATGCACTTTGTGAGGCAATGCTCTGCGGCTGCATTCCTATCGGCACTAACGTTGGAGATATTCAGATCACAATTGGAAATACCGGATTAACAATCGAAGAATGGAATACCGAAGAATTAGTTAGCTTTATTCGTCTTAATCACAATAAAAATCAATTACGGGATCTTGCCAGAGAGCAGATTTTAAGAATTTATAATCCTGCCAAACGGGTGGACCGTTTCAAACAATTGATGGGTTAACCATCAGATAATTAATAGCATGAAAATCTAATTAAATCAACATACCGAATAAGAGTAAAAAAAGACAAAACTATTCTGAATAAGCACTGATTATTAGTAATATATACGATGACGAACCAAAATAAAAAGGGAATGTTAATGCTGACTGATGGTAATCTCGATAATGCGAGCGCCAGAATCAGGGCTTTGCAGTACATTCCGTATTTCGAATCGCAGGGTTACAGCGTTTTCCATATTCCGAGAATTCCGAAAAGACATTCAAATCTGATTAATAAATACACAGTCTTTCCTGTTCTGAAAAGATGGTATTTCCTTAAAATGGTTCTTGCGATTCTTCTCGGAAAGTGGGATGTTGCGTTTATACAGCGGATTCTTATCAGTAAAAATCTTTTAAAAATATTGAACATCAGGTCAGTACCGATTATTTTTGACTTTGATGATGCGATCTATATCAATCCTGTTAGGCCGGAGAAGAGAGCGAAAACGGCAAATATGATCCGATCTGCCAGCAGCGTAATCGTAAGTACTGAATATCTGAAGGAGTTTTGTCTCAGTTGTGGACGAGACCCCGAAATCATCCCTTCACCAGTTGAAACAGAACGGATTAAACCTATTCATAAATCACCGGATCAGGTCCTGACAATTGGTTGGATTGGATCGCCCTGGACATCCGGGTTTTTGGATTTGATTGAAAAACCGTTGCACCGACTTGCCCAAAAATATTCATTCAGATTTTTAACGGTTGGCGCCGATCCTCAGTATCGGATTGCCGGAATTAATCACATCGCAAAACCATGGATTTTTAAGGATGAAAACGAAAATATCGGTCAAATGGACATTGGTATAATGCCTCTGCCGGATAATGATTGGACCAGAATGAAAGGCGGATACAAAATATTGCAATATATGTCTGCCGGAATACCTTGTGTCGCTAGTCCGGTTGGCATTAATCAATCGATTGTTAAGCCCGGTCAAAACGGTTATCTTGCCTCAACTGAGGAGGAGTGGTATGAAAGGCTGGAAAAACTGATGATTAACCCTTCGCTTCGGTCATTTATTGGTTCAAATGGAAGAAAGGATGCCATTGAACTTTACAGCAGAGAAGTGTGCTTTGAAAAACTTATAAAAATCATTCAGAAATTATGATTCCAACGATAATAACAGAAAAAATTGGAAATAACGAGAGAATCGTTATTGAGCTGGGTTGCGGTCCGAACAAGATAGCCGGAGCAATTGGAGTGGATAAATATAATGGTCAAAATGTTGATATAGTTGCAGATATTGAGAACGGACTGCCATTTCTACCCGACAATTCTGTAGATGAGATCTCTTCACGTCATGTCCTCGAACACATCGAAAATCTGGAATTGCTGATTAAAGAGATTTACAGGGTTTTAAAACCGGGCGGTATGCACCGTGTTATCGTACCCCACTTCAGTAATCCCCATTTTTATTCCGATTATACCCACCGCAGATTTTTTGGGCTGTACACTTTCGATTATTTTGCAGATGCAGAGACAAAATTGAAACGAAAGGTACCTAATTTCTATAATGAGGTTCAATTTCATATCACGAAAAGATATTTGCGGTTTTATTCTTTAAGACCACTGCTAAACATAAGAAGAAAAATTTATTCAAAATGGGTCAACCGTTCCTCGTGTGCACAGGAACGCTACGAAGAGCTCAAATGTTATCGTAAGCCCTGTCAGGAAATTCACTTCGAAATGACTAAGAAAATCAATTAAATTTTTTACGATTTTGTGGCGTTTCTGATTAGTTTACTTTGGAACATTAACTTCAAAATGATATTTACCCGAACCAAGTTCCATCGCTGTTTCCTCCTTAACAATGTGCTTTTTATTCAATAATGATGATGGTAGTGCTTTTGAATTTAATTTGATGAGCTCTGCCTTGCCTGAGGGGAGAATAACTGTTGCAGAAGTGTTTACAGGAATTTCAATATCCAATGTAAACAGCTCTTTTGCCAATTTCCATTCAGTGGCAACAAGTCCGTTAATAGACTTGTAGTTGCCTTTAGCCCAGGTTAATGAACCACCAGGTTGCGGATGGATAATAAAATGTTTATATCCCGGAAACGCATCATCCGGATTAATTCCTAATACTGTCCGATATAACCACTCCCCAACAGAGCCAATTGAGTAGTGGCAAAATGAATTCATTCCGGCATTCTGGAATCCTCTTCCCTTGACATATCCATCCCATCGTTCCCAGATAGTTGTGGCACCCTGATTTATAGAGTAGATCCAGGACGGAAGCCGCTCTGATTCCAACAGCTTGTAGGCAATATCGTTTCTTCCCCGTTTTGTGAGTTCTTTCATCATCATCACGGTAGTAATAAAGCCTGTTGAGATCCGGTAATCATACTCTTCTATGCATTCAATAAGGTGATTAAATGCCAATGCCTGCTTGCTTTCTGGAAGTAGTTCAAAATTTAGGGCAAGGGCATAGGCTGATTGAGTATTACCTTTAATTCTTCCCGAATTATCCACAAATTCTTCGTTGAATTTGGCACGGATATTTTCAGATAATGAGAGGTACTCTTTGGCATCCTTCTCATTTCCTAAAACAGCTGCAATCTTAGAAAATAGTTTTGTGGAATTTGCATAAAAAGCGGTTGCAAAAACATCTTTAGGAATCTCGCCCCGTGTTTTGGAATACCCATCTGCAATAACTGTATTGGCATTTAGCCAATCGCCATAATTATTACCTACATCCTTTATCCATAAATAGTTGGGATTTTGATTTCTTATGTTCTCTATATATCGTTTCATTGCATCATAATGATGTCGAAGGAGTTCCTTATCGCCATAATTCTGATACATTCTCCATGGAACAATAATGCCGGCATCTGCCCATGCAGGGGCATTGCTAAACCGAATGTCGGGTTTATTGGCATGGGGTGCAATATCAGGGAAAGTTCCCCTTAATGACTGCGCATCCCTGATATCTTTAACCCACTTGGTGTAAAAGGCAGCCATGTCCATATTGAACATGCTATTCTGACAAAAAACTTGTGCATCACCCATCCAGCCCATTCGTTCATCACGCTGCGGACAATCTGTAGGAATGCTGGTCATATTATTGCGCTGGGTCCAAATAATATTTTTGTATAATTGGTTCAGCTTCAAATTAGAGCATTCAAATGACCCTGTAACATCGGGATCTGAAGAGATGGCACATGCTCTTATCTGCGCTTTATCAAGAGGAGCCTTTAACCCGGATATTTCAATATACCTGAATCCATGATAGGTAAAAGAGGGTTCGAATTCATCTTTTCCTCCGGAAAGTGTATATTCATCTTCCTGAATTGCTGCTGCCAGATTTTTCGTGTAAAGTGAGCCATCGTCATCCAACATCTCGCCATGTCTGATTTTGAGTTTTGTCCCTTTTTCACCCGTTATCTTTAGTTGAGTCCATCCTGCAATATTCTGACCAAAGTCAACAATATACTTATCACCCAACGGTGATATGCTTACTGGAGATAAATACCGATAAACACGCACTGGCTCACTTTTCTGCGCCTCCAGATTTTTTTTGACAGCATCATCCACATAAGCTTTTCCCCAGGATGAGTCGTTAAAGTCAATATCTTTCCATCCTTGCGGAATATTTTGAGCATCAATGGTTTGCCCTAAAAAATTGTCTGCGGAAACGATAAATCCCTTGGTGTTGATCTTCCATGATTCGTCTGTACCTACAATCTGTTGTGTTCCGTCGGTAAAATTGATCACCAATTGGGCGATCAACCGGCGGTCATTTCCGTAAACTCCTCTGCGTGGATAATCTTTGTGCCATTTTGTTGGACCAAGCATTCCAAGATACCACCCATCGCCCAGGACTGACGAAAGAACATTCTCTCCTTGCCTGAGATTTTGACTTAGGTCAAAAACCTGATACTGCACCCGTTTATTATAATCTGTCCATTCAGGAGCAAGAACATGGTCTCCAGTCTTAATTCCGTTGAGGGCAATTTCATAGTATCCTAATGCGGAAACATAAAGCAAGGCGTTCTTAACGGGTGATTTTACTGTAAATTTTTTACGCAGCATCGGTGAAGAAGACGGCACTGGCCTTACATTATTCAGAGTGGAATTCTTCTTCGGATCATATTTATCAAGATTATCTTTATAGGTCTTTTGAACCATATCCGGCTGGTCACCAATCCATTTTGCTTTCCAGTCCGACTCCTGCAATAAACCCATACTCCAAAAAGCAACATCGCTCCATTGGGTGAAATTGTTTTTAGTATTCCAGATTTTAACCTTCCAGTAACATTTCTGCTGGCTGGTTAATGCTTTACCCTTATATCCAACCTGAATATTTTCATCTGAACTAATCTTACCGCTATTCCACAGGTCAGCATCTGCTTCTGTTAACTTTTCAGCGGCAGATGCTACTAAAATCTGGCAGGCCGTTTGTTTTTGATTAAAAACCTTATCTGATGAAGCCTCAATTATCCAGCTTAGGCGGGGCGTCGCAACATCGATTCCTAAAGGATTAATTAAATATTCGCATCTCAGTCCGGCAAGTTTTATTTCAGTACTTTCTGTGGAACAAGACAAATAAAACAAAGGGAATAATAACAGAATCAGGATTAATCTAAGCGTTTTCATATTACTGTCTTATTAGGTATATATTCGGTTATTAAATAAATATTTCGGTGCGTTGCACCATTGGGTCTTTGACGATTAATCTTCTGAAAATATCGCGGTGCACCTTAGTAAAATACGAAAGCAGCAGAGCTCCAAAATAATACGACATTATATTCAACCTCTGCTTAATGGATAATTTAATGAATTATTCTGACTGTTCTTAATATTTGATCCGCCTTTTCATTGATATCCGGGGATATTTTCAGCAGATAAACTGGCAGACAAAATAAAATGGTCAAAAGCGAACTTCGAACAAATATATCAGCTATAAAATTGGAAAGCTCCGGCAAAAACGACGAGATAAACCAGGAAGATGCTCCAATTAATCCAACAACAACAAATTTGTAGTTAAATGGCTGCAAATTAAATTTATACCACAGATATAAAAAACGCAGCAGATTAAGAATAGTGAGCGATACAGCACCGCCTATGGCAGCGCCCGTAATTCCAAAGGTAGGAATCAGCAGTAAATTTGTTGCAATCAGCGAAATAACCAGCACAACTAAAAAAGCGGTTTGAACTTTATAATAGGGCGATGAACCTAAAATTGAACTGTTTGCTCCGGTTGACATATCAATAAGACTGCCCAAACCAATAAAAAAGATTACCCATTTGCCGGAAGCATAATCGGGACCAAGAATTTTAAAGATGTTTTCAATATTTACCCAAAGCCCTAGAAACATTAGCAATCCTATGATAAATAATGTAACACAGCTTTTTTCATAAATATCGCGCAGTAATTTTATGTCATTGTTTTTCCAGGCGCCGGCAGAGACGATATTGGAAATTTTAAGGATAGCCCTGGCAGGCAGGCTTACGAAAATTCCGAAAAAAAAGCAAACTGAATACACTCCTGTGGCGCTGAGGCCAATCATTCCATTTACCATAATTGTGTCTACGGTTTGGATGATAATCATTGAAAAACCGTTAAGAATGCTAAACAGCGCCATGACACCGACAGCAGTTATAATTGGTTTCTGCAAAAAGGGGAAATCCGTTTTCAGCGAAAATTCTCCTGCTCTGATCAATGTAAATAAGATATAAACGGTTGGAACCGACATCGACACGATGTAAACAACGATAAACTGGTGAAAATCGATTAAATTGAAATAGAAACAGCCTATACCGGTGATGATCAGTATTCGCTGAAATACCTCGCGGAGAAATGTGCCATGAATACTGTTTAAAAGTGCGGTGTAGTAACCGTCCAGAAGAATAAAGAAGATCTGAAAAAAGATCAGAACAATCAGATAATTAAGATATTCGATTAGAAGTGCCGATTTTTCACTGCTGAATTCTACAAACCAATTTTTGAAGATCAGAAATAATCCCAGTGTGATCAGGAATCCGGTAAGTCCTGTAATGAGTGTTAAAGAGAGAAATCCGTGATGGTTGCTTTTGGGATCTTTAAAAAATGGAAACAGCCTGATGGCAACGCCATTAAAGCCTAAAGTGCCAAATTGAGCCACTAAAGTTGCATAAGCCACTATAATTTTTATCAGGCCAACCTGATCGGTCGAATAGATTCGTGGTAATAAAATGCCTGTTGTTGCAAAACCAAGAACGACGCCGAGGTAGGTGTAGATAGTTCCCTTTACAGACTGATTTACAATAATTCCCAATGGATTAAAATGTTGATATGTTACAAAAATAGGAAAATAAGTGTAAAATGTAGTATGTTAGCCCAATCGGAGTAAGCCCAACTTTCAAAAATAATGTACTTTTGTGATCAATCCGTAAAAGCAAAAATTATGATGAAATTTTCGTGGAAGAAAAGTTTACCGCATTTTGTCGCAATCGTCCTTTTTCTTCTTTTGCCAATCATCTATTTTTCTCCCGTTCTGGAGAATAAGCAATTGAATCAGCACGACTCGATGACTTTTGCCGGGATGTCGAAGGAGATTGTTGACTATAATAAAAAAAGCAATGATCTGGCATTATGGACCAACTCGATGTTTGGCGGAATGCCGTCCTATCTGATTGGCTTGCCTACAACAACAGCGATTACTTATGTATATACCATTACCAATCTCTATAACTGGAGACCCATTAATTTTATATTTCTCTATTTGATAGGGTTTTATATTGCCTTGCTCCTTTTCGGTGTGAGTCCTTGGCTGGCCATTGTTGGTTCTCTTGCCTTTGGTTTTGGTTCATATAATTTTATCATTATTGCAGCAGGACATGCATCAAAAGCCATCGCCATCGGATATATGGCACCTGTTATTGCTGGTTTTTATTATGCATTAAAAAAGGATAAATGGATCGGAGGTTCGGTTTTTGCAATATTTCTGGCACTCGAAATATATGCCAATCATCCTCAGATAACATATTACGCATTTCTTATTCTGTTGATTCTGGGAATTGCAGAGTCGGTTAACGCGATCAAGGAAAAGCAGGTAGTTGTGTTTCTGAAAAAATCGCTGATTATCCTGGCTTTTACGATTCTGGCCGTTACTGCCAACACCAGCCGGCTTTGGACGACCTGGGAATATGGAAAATTTTCGATGCGTGGTAAATCTGATCTCACTAATGATCAGGCAAATAAAACTACCGGACTCGATCGCGACTACGCTACGGGCTGGAGTTATGGTATTGGAGAGACCCTTACGCTGCTTGTCCCCAACTTCAACGGTGGATCCTCTGCAGTTGGCTTTAGCGAAAATTCAGAAACAGGCAAAGTATTGAAAAACAATAATGTGCCAAATGCAAATACAATTGTTAAGCAACTTTCCGGTTACTGGGGTTCACAACCTATGACTTCAGGGCCGGTCTATTTCGGAGCCATTGTTTGCTTTCTTTTCGTTCTTGGAATGTTTCTTTTAAAAGGAACGGTCAGAATCTGGATAGTGATTGCCACCTTGCTTTCGGTTGCCCTTGCCTGGGGTCATAATTTTATGCCTTTGACCAACTTTTTTCTGGACTACTTTCCGGGATATAATAAATTCAGAACTGTTACAATGATTCTGGTTATTGCCGGATTTACATTCCCGCTGTATGCCATGCTTACGCTTCAAAAGATTTTGAATGGCGATCTTGACCGTAAAAAGTGGCTTAAATCGTTGGCCTGGAGTGTCGGGCTAACAGCTGGTATCTCATTGATTTTTGCCATTCTTCCTGACCTGGCAGGCTCTTTTGTTTCAGTTTCTGATGGTCAGTATCCGGATTGGCTTCAGTCCGGTTTAATTTCAGACCGAAAAGCCCTTTTGCAATCTGATGCCCTCAGGTCCGCAATTTTTATTCTTCTTGGTGCAGGGACTTTATGGGCTTTGGTCGCGAATAAATTAAAGGGAAACACTGCTATACTCATTTTAGGCGCTTTAATTCTTGTTGATCTTTGGGGAGTTGATAAGCGGTATTTGAATGATGGAAATTTTGTCTCAGACCGGGAGGCTAAGAACCCGTTTAAGGCGACAGTAGCCGATATTGAAATACTAAAAGATAAATCACTGGATTATAGAGTTTTAAATATGGGTGTCAGCACTTTTAATGATGCCAGCACTTCCTATTTTCATCAGTCAATCGGTGGTTATCATGGTGCAAAAATGAGGCGTTATCAGGAATTAATTGATTTTCACATTAGTAAAGAGATGGAAGTGATCGGTCAACGTCTCGAAAAGATAAAAACTGCATCGGGGGTGGACTCATTATTTCTTGGGCTGAATTCTCTGAATATGTTGAATACCAAATATCTGATATATAATCCGCAAGCGGCTCCGATTCAGAATAAACACGCGCTTGGAAATGTATGGTTGGTCAGCAAATACAAAATTGTTGACAACGCCGATCAGGAAATTGCAGCGGTAAAATTATTCAACCCGGCCAATGAAATTGTTGTCTCTAAAAATTTTCAAAAACTCCTTTCCGGTGTCGCTTTGAGTAGCGATACGAGTGCGAAAATTGCATTGGTTACCTATTCTCCAAACAAGATGACCTATCATTATCAGGGAAACGGGAATCAGCTCGCGGTTTTTTCTGAGATATACTATCCCAACGGGTGGAATGCCTACATTAATGGCGAAGTCGTTTCTCACTTTCAGGCTAATTATGTGTTGAGGAGCTTGTTATTACCGAAAGGAAATTACGATATTGTGTTCAAGTTCGAACCTAAGTCGTTTTTGACAGGGCAAAAAATCTCTTACCTGAGTTCTTTGGTTCTGCTTTTACTTATTGCCGGTCTGTTCACGAAAAAAATTCTCTTAAGGGAGAAAAAATAATTCGATTATTTTGACGAATGATATCTAAAAATGGCAAAAAATAAACCCACTAAATTTAAGGACAATTTATTTAGTTCTTATTTTACAACAACGCTCAGCATTTCACTGATTCTTTTCCTTTTCGGATTGTTGGGATTATTACTCATTAATGCGCAACGTCTCTCCGATTTGGTAAGAGAAAACATAGGAGTAACTTTAATTTTAAAAGATGATGCCAAAGAAGCTGATGTTATGAAGCTTCAGAAGACGCTTGAGACTACAAATTTTATTAAGTCTGCCAGATTCGTTGACAAGGAGAGCGCAGCCATATCTCTGAAAAGTGAATTAGGTGAAGATTTTGTCGATTTTCTGGGATTTAATCCATTACTTTCTTCGATAGATGTAACTGTTTATGCCAGCTATGCCAATCCCGACAGTCTGGCTGTGCTTGAAAAAACGCTCCTTGGACATCCCGAAATCCAGGAAGTATATTATCAGCGAAATCTGGTGATGCAATTAAATTCAAATGTTAAAAAAATAAGTTTTATCTTGTTGGTGCTCAGCTTATTGATGTTTATTATATTTGGAGCATTGATCAGTAATACAATCCGGTTATCGATCTACTCCAAACGATTCTTAATTAACACCATGCAGTTGGTTGGAGCTACAAGGCCATTTATCCGCCGTCCTTTTATAGCCAAAAGTGCCTTACATGGAATATATGGCGCACTAATTGCCTGTTCGATGTTGCTGGCCATCTTTTTTTCGTATCAGAATGAATTAAAATCATTTATTGATTTCCAAAATCCGACCTCGCTTGCGCTGCTTATCGGAGGTATCTTTATTGGAGGAATTCTTATTACGGTGATTTCCACTTACTTCGCAGTAAATAAATTTTTACGAATGAGGTTTGATCAGCTCTTTTATTGAGCTATCTTTGTGGGTTAGAAATAATATCTGTTAAAATGGCAATAAACGTCGAAAACAAGGAGGGAAAGGGATTTGCCCTTGGTAAAGAGAATCTACGGCTTTTAATAATTGGATTTTTTATTATAGTGATCGGGTTTATTCTAATGATCGGAGGAAAGAGCAATGATCCCAATTTATTCGACAAGGCAATATTTAGTTTCCAGCGAATTACGTTAGCTCCCATCCTTATTCTTTTCGGGTTTGCTTTTGAGATTTATGCAATCATGAAAAAACCGGGATCGGTTAAGTAAAGATTGGGTAATTAATGATGCAATCTGCAATTGAAACATTCGATTTTCAAAAAGGAGAAGTACTGATTTTTGATAAACCGCTTGACTGGACCTCTTTTGATCTGGTTCATAAGGTTCGGTATGTTATCTGTAAAAAGCTGAATATAAAAAAGTTGAAAGTGGGACATGCCGGAACGCTTGACCCCAAAGCAACAGGAATTCTGGTGTTGTGTACGGGCAAAGCTACTTCAAAAATTGAAACCCTGCAGGCAGACGAAAAAGAGTATGTGGCAACATTAAAGCTCGGCGCTACTACACCCTCGTATGATCTTGAAAGTGTTGAAAACGAACAATTTGAAATATCGCATATTACAAAAGAACTACTTATTGAAGTATTAAAGAAGTTCACCGGAACCATCGAACAGATTCCACCGGTATTTTCGGCAATCAAAATTGGTGGTAAACGGGCTTATGAATATGCAAGAAAAGGGATTGAAATTGAAATAAAACCCAAAATTCTGGAGGTTAAGGAGATAGAAGTATTGCTTTTCTCTCTTCCCGAAGTAAAACTCAGAATCGTTTGTGGGAAAGGCACTTATATCAGGGCACTGGCGCGCGATATTGGGAAAGAGCTTCAAAGCGGAGCTTACCTTACCGGATTACGCCGTACAAGAGTTGGAGATTACGATCTTGATCATGCAATTAATCTGGCTGATTTTTTAAAATCGCAGCCAATTAATGTCAAATAAAACAGACTTACAATGATATATATTAATATCTGCATAAATGTCCTCATCTATGAAGCTTTCGAAATTTAAGTACCACTTGCCGGAGGAGCTCATCGCACTCCATCCAACTCAAAACAGAGATGAATCCCGCTTAATGGTTTTGCACCGTAACACAGGTGAAATTGAGCATAAAATATTCAAGGATGTTGTTGATTATTTTCACAACGACGATATTATGGTGTTCAACAATACCAAAGTTTTTCCGGCTCGTTTATTCGGAAATAAAGAAAAAACCGGGGCTCAAATCGAAGTTTTTCTGCTTCGGGAATTAAATCGTGAGCAACGCCTTTGGGATGTATTAGTCGATCCTGCCCGTAAGATCAGAATTGGCAATAAACTCTACTTTGGAGATAACGATCTGCTCGTTGCGGAGGTTATTGATAATACCACTTCTCGTGGGAGAACTTTGCGCTTTCTCTTCGACGGATCGTATGAAGATTTTAAAGACACCCTTTATAATTTGGGGGAAACTCCCCTTCCAAAATTTATTAATCGTCCTGTTGAAGAAGATGATGCCTTGCGTTATCAGACCGTTTATGCGACGCATGAAGGAGCCGTTGCTGCACCTACTGCGGGGTTGCACTTTAGCCGTGAACTTTTGAAACGGCTTGAAATTAACGGCGTTGATTTTGCCAATATTACGTTGCATGTCGGTTTAGGTAACTTTCGTAGTGTCGATGTTGAAGACCTTACCAAACACAAAATGGATTCTGAACAGATTTGGATCAGAGACGAAGCTGTTGAAATGGTGAACAAAGCGAAGCTCAATAAACAACAGATCTGTGCGGTAGGTACAACGGTTATGCGGACATTGGAAAGTTCGGTATCTACAAACGGGATGCTAAAGCCGTATGAAGGCTGGACAAATAAATTTATTTTTCCTCCCTACGATTTTACTGTAGCCGATAGTATGATTTCTAATTTTCACCTGCCTCTCTCTACATTGCTGATGATGGTCGCAGCTTTCGCAGGGTATGATAAGCTGATGAATGCCTATAAAGTAGCTATTAAAGAGAAGTATCGCTTTGGAACTTATGGCGATGCAATGCTGATTATATAACAAAGTAAAGGCCGGATATTTCCGGCCTTTCTTATGCTATATTGTAAATGGATTACTTTTTAACCCGCTCGTAATACGATTTGTCGCGCGTATCTACCCGTATGATGTCACCCTGATTGATAAACAGAGGAACCATAATGATTGCTCCGGTCTCAACTGTGGCTTGCTTCAGCGCTGTTGAGGAAGCCGTATTACCTCGATCACCCGATTCAGTATAGGTTATTTCAACTTCAATAAAAGGAGGAAACTCAACGGTAAGGGGAGTTTCGGTGTCAGCATGGTACATAATTTCAAGCGTCATACCTTCTTTCATCAGATCTGCATTGTCAACAAGTTCAGTTCCAATTGAAACTTGTTCAAATGACTCTGAATTCATAAAGTTGAAACCCATTTCATCCTTGTAAAGATACTGATAAGGCCTGCGCTCAATACGTACAGTATTAATCTTCGTGCCAACAGAGAAAGTATTGTCAATCACCTTTCCGGTTTTAAGATTCTTCAATTTTGTGCGGACAAAGGCAGGACCTTTACCCGGTTTTACATGCTGAAACGATACAACCTGAAACAATTGTTCGTTAAATTCGATACACAGCCCGTTACGAATTTCTGCTGTAGTTGCCATTTTATTTTGTATTTATGATAGTTATAAACGAACTTAACCCCTTACGGGAAATTTTTTGCAAAGTTAGACAAAACGAATTTAAGAATGAAAAAATTTATTATACTTTTAACAAGTTTAAATTTTTACAGTATTTAATGGCCGGATTGATCCTCCCCTTTTCTTTGTCAGCTATTGATTGGATACTTATTGTGATGTGTGCAATGCTTATTGGCATGTCTAAGACCGGAGTTCCCGGTGTTTCAATGATTGTTGTTCCAACACTAGCAATAATATTTGGCGGGAAACAGTCAACCGGGATATTACTCCCGATTCTAATAATGGCCGATGTTTTTGCAGTAATATATTATCATCGCCATGCACAGTGGAACCATCTGTTGAGGGCGCTTCCCTGGGCAATCGCCGGCTTATTTTTGGCTCTTTGGATTGGAAATCAAGTTAATGATGTTCAATTTAAACGGTTAATTGCAATCACTGTATTTGTTAGCATTGTTTTGATGATCTGGAAAGACTACGGATATAAAAAGGAATTTACACCCGATCATTGGGGATTTGCTGCATTTTTGGGAATTATAGGGGGTTTTGCCACAATGATTGGGAATGTAGCTGGCCCTATATTTGCAATTTATTTGTTAGCCATGCATCTCGATAAAAAGAGCTATATCGGTACCACTGCATGGTTTTTCTTCATTATTAATTTATCAAAATTTCCTTTACAGGCTTTGGTCTGGAAAAATATTAATATTCAAACATTAACCATCGATCTGCTCGTGCTTCCCGCTATTGCAATTGGAGCATGGTTTGGAATTTACGCTGTGAAACGGATTCCTGAAAAAGCCTACAAGTGGTTTGTAATAGTCATAACAGTTCTTTCTGCATTTTTAATTTTCATTTAAGTCAGTGAATTAGTGAGTTGGCAAAAGTATATTTAATTGAAAATCTGATGTTTAAGTCAGATGATGACATATTTATTTTTAAGATAGCTGGTTCGTTTCCTCATTTTTTTGTAACTTTGACCATTCAATCAGGAAGAGTTTTCTCTCCTCCTGAGCGATTCGGATTATCCGTGGTATAGCATAAACTGAAATTTTACAACAATGGTATTCATTACTAAGAAGCAAAGACTGATTGCTTTTATTCCGATTGGGATTTTAATTTTGGGAGCAATAATTTTACTTTCCCGCGGACTAATTCCACAAGCAATTAACATCAAAGACTGCGTAATTATTACAATTGATCAGGGAAATGTTTATGAGCCGGTGGTAGCATCCGGAACTGTTGAGGCAGAGAACGAAGTGCTGATCCGATATCCTTACCCAAGTTTAATTAAACAGATCATTAAAGAACCCGGCAGCAGGGTTCAAAAGGGTGATGTTATTCTGGCACTGGATGATGAGCCAATCAAAGACGAGATAAGCAAAATAAATGATCAGCTTGAGTTAAAACGCAATAATCTGGAAAAGAATAAGCTTAGCGAATTCAGCACAAATGTGGATTTGAATTACAGCGATGAGGTGAAGAAATTGACCATTACCTCACTTAAGTCACAACTTGCGGATGAGTTGCAGCTTTTGGATGTAGGGGGTATCTCTCCTGCAAAAATTGAAAAAACTAAACAAGAGCTTGCATTGGCCGAAAAAGATTTGAGCATGCTGAAACAGAAAAATGGGATTCGGCTTAAACAATTGAAGGCAGAAGAGCAAGGCTTAATACTTGGCATTAAAATACAGGAAAAAGATTTGGCTTTCAAGGTAAATGTTTTGAGTATGATGCACATAACGGCACCTTCAAACGGAATCATTCTATCTATATCGAATAAGGTTGGTGAGAATATTAATGCCGAAGTATCGACTTCTTCGGTTTTAATCAGAATGTCCGATTTGTCCACTTTTAAAATCTTAGGTTCGGCAGAGGATAAATATGCCAATTTAATTAAAACGGGAAGGAAAGTCTTTGCGGTCATTGATTCCGAACGCCTTCCAGGAATTATTGGGAATGTCACTCCAGTTGTTGAGAACAATAAAATTCAATTTAACGTTCATCTTGAGCAAAATAACCATCCAAAACTTATTGCAAACCAGCAGATTGTATTATGGGTTGTGGCGGCAGAAAATGAACAAGCAGTACGGCTTAAAAACTTAAATATCTTTAACAAGGAGATTCCAGGTGTTGTTTATGTTTTAAACAATGACAAAGCTATTCGTCGTGAGATCACTACCGGAATCAAAAATTCTGATTTTATTCAGGTTTTATCAGGGCTTGATGTTGGAGAGAAAGTAATCGTTCCCAAACACGGTATGGGTGCCTTTCGAAATGCAAAAAGTGTTGTAATTAACAATTAGAAAATGGCTAAAGAACTAATTACAAGCATTATATTCTTATTTGTGCTGATTTTTGTTTCAAATGCGCAGGGTATAAAAGGGAAAGAAGAACCGGAATCTATCAAAATGAGCCTTACGCTTCAAAATGTAGTTGATCTGGCTATTGCCCAGTCCTCAGCGGTTAAATATGTGCAAAACACGAATGTAAATTATTTCTGGCGCTGGAAAAATTTCAAAAAAACATTTCTTCCTAATCTCGTAGTATCTGGAACTTTACCCAGCTATAACCAATCGACGATTCCAGTGACCCAGCCCGATGGAAGCATTGAGTTTAAAGAGGTTTCTAACCTTATGGCTTCTGCGAACCTTTCCCTTAACCAGTCTATTCCACTTACCGGAACCTATATTTATGCCTCAACATCTGCAAGCAGGGTTCAGGATTACTATAAAAAACAAACCAATTTTTCGGGTAATCCAATTTCTTTCGGCTTTTACCAGCCAATCTTTGCGTACAACTGGATGAAATGGTCGAAGAAGACAGAGCCGATGATTTACAATGAGTCGCAAAAGAATTTTATTCAATCGATTGAAGAGATAGCCTATATCGCTACCGCACGGTTTTTTAATTACTTACGTATCCAGACTGACTTTAAGCTGGCAGAGAGCGCATTCAAAAACAGCAATGACAATCTCCGTATCGCCCAGACAAAGCAGAAACTCGGGCAAATTTCGGAAAACGATTTTTCCAGAATTGAACTTTCTGTTCTGAATGCACAAAAGGCAATGAACTCAGCCGGAATGCAATTAAAAAACTCCGATTTTGAGCTTAAGTCTTATATTGGCCTTGCTCAAAATCAGAATATAGAACTACAAATGCCCTTGAATATCACACTCTTCGATATTGACTCAAAAAAAGCACTTATAGAGGCTAAAGCCAATAGACCTGAGCCTGTTAACTTCGAAAGAAGATTGATAAATTCTGAAAGAGATCTGACTGCAGCCAAACGTGGAACAGGACTGAGCGCCACATTGTCAGGTAGTTATGGTCTATCCAATAGCGGAGAAACAATGCCCGCAATTTATCACGATCCAACCAAGTCACAGGTTTTGCAGTTAACCCTTAGCGTTCCAATTCTTGATTGGGGACGTTCAGCATCAACAGTAAAAATGGCAGAATCACAGCGCGATTTAGCCCAATTCGATGTTCAAAAAGCGAAGGAAGATTTCGATCGGGGTGTTATCGTTCAAGTTGAGCAGTTCGGTTTGCTTAAAGACCAGTTAAAAACAGCAAAGGAGGCAGATCGTGTAGCAGAGAATGGCTATCGAATTGCATTGAAAAGATTTCAAAACGGTGAAATAACGATCACCGATCTTAATATTTCACTCTCAGAACGCGAAAGTGCAAAACGAGATTATATCGGTTCGCTCGCAACCTACTGGCTGGCCTTTTACAACCTGAGAATATTAACGCTTTATGATTTTGATACCGATCAAAAACTGCGTTACATTAACCCGATGTTATCCTCTGAAAAGAGCATCATCTCAAAATAACATTAATCCGTAGTGAAACACCCATGATTCTGAGCTTCGCAAACACGAAGTAAGACAGAACAAGTTTTTCATCACGCAATCAAAAACAAAGTATCTTCCGATGAAGTTTTTTCGCCAATTTATTCTGTTAATTACAGCTGGTCTTTTAGTTTATTGCAGCGCCTATAAACCAAAAAAATCACTCGATGACCTCAAGACTGCTTTTAACACTGAGTCCACAGCTGCTGAAAAATATGCCAAGTATGCCCGGAAAGCAGAAGCAGAGGGGTTTGATACCATAGCACAATTGTTTGAAGCTGCTTCAAAGTCTGAAAATATTCACGCATTCAATCATGCAAAAGTTCTTAAGAAACTTGGTGAAAGCATAAATGCTGTTCTTAGTGATTTTGATGTTAAAAATACTGAAGCAAATTTGAAATCTGCAATCTTAGGCGAAACCTATGAAATGCAAACCATGTATCCTGCATTTATTAGAAATGCCGAAAGAGAAAAAATCCCGGAAGCTGCCAAATCGTTTACCTGGGCTTGGGATGGCGGGAAAAAACATTTGAAATATTATGGGAAAGCTCTATCAGCTGTTTCAAATGGCAAACAATCCAATCTTTCATTTACGTGGTATGTTTGTCCTGTTTGTGGCAATATTTATAATGCTGAAGATGTTAAGCAGAGCTGTGATTTATGCCTCTCCAAACAAGAGAGTTTTATTGGTTATCCTGAAAAAACGGAATAATCCCAACAGAGTATAGCTTTATATCTTCTCTATTGGGATTATATCAGTGATTAAGAGTATTCAATCGCCTTTAAAGGGCTTTTACTACAGATAAGGCAGCGTCGTAATCAGGTTCGTTTGTTACTTCACTCACATATTCGACATACCTGATAATTCCTGATTTATCAACTACAACTGTTCCGCGAGCTAATAATCGCAATTCTTTGATCACAAAGCCATATTTTTCACCAAAATCAAGGTCTTTGTGATCTGAAATAGTTATGATATTGTCAAGTCCTTCTGCGGCGCAAAAACGACTTTGAGCAAAAGGGAGATCGCAGGATATGGATAATACAACCACATCTTTAAGTTGATTAACTTCAGCATTAAATCTTCTGTTCTGCGCTGCACAAACACTCGTATCAATTGATGGATAGACGGCAATGATTACGGTCTTATCTGCAAAGTCCGACAATTTAACCGGAGCCAGACCTGCACCAACGGCAGTGAAATCCTGAGCTTTATCTCCAACTTTGACCTCATTCCCCAGTAAGGTCAGGGGACCACCGGCAAACGTTACTTTAACTGAACTCTCTTTCATTTTGAAATTTATTAGTATTAATTTTTAAAATTAGCCATTTCCCTTCGGGGAATAGCTTAAAATCCTTTTAATAAAATAAAGACTTAACTTTTTAATAGCCTCTGAATTATTTGCAACAAAATTAGTCACTCCTTGCTGAACAAAAATACCCGCAAGACGAAGAAATGGATTGACAGAAGACCGTTGTACTAATTTGCGGGATAGATATCCTGTTAGTATAGCGATAACTGATCCCAAAAGATTTTTTCCCAACCCGGAGGATGAGGCTGATGAGAAGATTATCTTGTTTAAAAAATGAAGAGGATTCAAGCTTTCCCATGTCAGCAGCATTTGTTTTTTCAATAGAATTCCTTGCTCAGTACGGCGCTGCTCAAGCTCATTTATCGCCCTTCTTAAAGCTTCTGTTGGTGTATTTTTCTGCATGAATAATTCATCAAACTGTTTATCCTTAGTGCCTGCGGCCGTTGGGAAAATGAAATTAACTGAAGAAGATCACTTATCAGAGAATTGATCTTCGTCTAAAAGATGAGTAATTACCGCGTTGCTTACCGGAGTTTTAATCCAGCGATTGCGAAAAAGATAAACAATAACCCCGGCAAGTAAATAAAATCCTGCAAGAAGCATAAATCCCATCCAGGTTTTATTAAATAACCCGCCGATTAAAAGTGCAGCACCGATATTAAGATTCAGGAAGAGTAAGAACAGAATGGTCGCAATTACTAGCTGCGAAGCCAGACCGGAAACCAGTCCGGCAATTTTTTCTGTGGCTTTAAATTTAAATAATCGAATGCTGGTCTCGGTGTAAGCCTGTGCGCGCTCCAGCAAAACCTCAAAAGAAGTGCTCTTTTCTTCCATTTTATGCTACTTTCTTTAAAGCCTCTAAACCCCGAAATCCTGTTTTATTTCTGGTTTCCACTATTCAGAGGATTGGATTCATGGACTGCTGATTCCTTAATGTCATTCGCGACGGATTCAAATTTATCAGATACTTCGGCAACAAATTCCCGAAGCTTTTCCGATAGATCTTCAGCAAGATCCTTCCCTTTTTCCCCAATTTTTTTCCGGGTTTCACTCCCCTTGTCAGGAGCCAGTAAAATTCCCAATAAAGCACCAGCTGCAATTCCAGCCAAAAATCCCAACAAAACTTTTCCAGAGTTCATTTTCAAATTTTTTAGTAATTCTAAACAACCATTGTTCGTGGTACCTGCCCAAAGTTACAAAATAAACGACGAAGTTGAGATATTTTTATGGATTTAAATATTAAGCGGACAACGATAAGATTTTAGAATTTTTTATATAAGTATTAAATACTTTTATAAATTTGTCGAGTTAAATTGGATAAGAATGAAGAAAGAGAATAGTACGTTATTGCGTAATGAACTTTATAATCAGCACCAAAAACACTATGTTGCAGTAGATTGCTCTGTATTCGGCTACGAAGAAGGGGAACTTAAATTATTATTGTATCCACGGAGTTTTGAGCCATCATTAGGCAAATGGTCTTTAATGGGAGGCTTCGTAATGGAGAACGAATCGGTTGATGAAGCTGCACGCAGAGTCTTGCTGGATACCACAGGACTCAAGGATATATTCTTAGAGCAGGCGGGGGCCTTTTCAAAGCCCGACAGAGATCCGGGAGCACGCGTAATTAGCATGACCTTCGTTGCCTTGGTTCGCATTGATATTCACGATAAAGACCTTGTCAGAGAGAGGGGAGCCCATTGGTGGCCGATTACAAAATTACCCGCTCTCATCTTTGACCATCAGGAGATCGTCGCTAACGGACTCGCATTATTGCAGCAAAAAGCGAGTATCGACCTAATTGGTAAAGAGTTATTGCCCGAAATGTTTACACTCATGCAACTAAGAAATCTGTATGAGGCCATCTTTCAAAAAACCTTTGATCCGGGAAACTTTAGAAAAAAGGTCCTTTCAATAGATATTTTAGAGCGGTTAAATCTTAAAAATACCAATGAATCGAAGAAGGGGGCTTTCTACTACCAATTTAAAAAGGAGGATACCGGAATACGCAGCGAAAGAATCGTGAAGTTCCCTTAATCGTCGTTAATAAAAGTCAATAACACCTTTATTGAACTGTTATTATAGAAACCAAATTTGATAAATATTTTAATGAAAACAATTATGATCAATACAATTTTCGAGCAGTTTGAGGTGTGGTTTGTTACAGGAGCACAGCTGCTGTATGGTGGTGATGCGGTTGTTAAAGTCGATGCACACTCAAACACCATGGTAAAAGGGTTGAACGAATCGGGCAATTTGCCGGTAAAAGTTGTTTACAAGGGGACTGCTAATTCGTCGTCTGAAATTGCAGAAATTATGCGTGCGGCAAATGGAGATACTAAATGTATTGGTTTGATTACCTGGATGCATACGTTCTCTCCTGCTAAAATGTGGATTCATGGTTTGATGGATTACAAAAAACCATTAATGCACCTTCATACGCAGTTTAGCGAGCAAATTCCCTGGTCAGAAATCGATATGGACTACATGAATCTAAATCAATCGGCTCATGGTGACCGTGAATTTGGTTTCATTACAAGCCGATTGCGTAAACCACGAAAGGTGGTAGTTGGCTACTGGAAGGATAAATCAACTCACGATAAAATTTCTGCCTGGATGCGTGTTTGTGCCGGATGGTCTGATTCTCAAAATATGCAAATCATCCGTTTTGGTGATAACATGAACAATGTGGCTGTAACCGATGGAGACAAGGTAGAGGCTGAAATTCGTTTGGGATACCACGTTGATAATGCTCCTATCGCTAAGCTGGTTCCTTATGTGGAGGCAGTTACGGAAGCTGAAATCGACGTGTTAATTGCTGAATACGAGAAGCTTTACTACTTTGCCGATGACTGCAGGAAAGGTGCTGAAAAACACACATCTGTTCGTCAGGCTGCTGCTCAGGAAATTGGGTTACGCCGTTTCTTACAAGATAAAAAAGCAACTGCTTTCACAACCAGCTTCAACGAATTGGAAGGAATGTCTCAATTGATGGGCTTTGCTTCGCAACGCTTGATGGCTGAAGGATATGGTTTTGGAGCTGAGGGAGACTGGAAAACAGCTGCTCTCACACGTACCATGGGCGTTATGGCTCAGGGTCTACCAGGTGGATGTTCGTTTATTGAAGATTATGTCTTGAACTTCGACGGGGCAAACAGCGCTATTCTTCAGTCGCATATGCTGGAAATCAACCCTGAAATTGCCGCCAATAAACCAAGTATCGAAGTTCATTTCTTAGGAATTGGAGATGCAGGTGTTTGTGCCCGCTTAATATTTCAGGCACACCAAGGTGAAGGGATAGCTGCAACTATTGTAGATATGGGTAACCGTTTCCGCATGATTGTAAATAAAGTAGAAGTGATAAAACCGGAACCATTGCCTAAATTACCTGTTGCCTGTGCTTTGTGGAAACCAATGCCGAACCTTGAGATAGGTGCTGGTGCCTGGATTACTGCAGGCGGAACGCATCACTCGAGTTTTTCGTTCTCAATCACGAGTGAAATGATGGAAGATTATGCTGAAATTGCAGACATCGAAATGTTGATTATTGATAAAGATACCACTATCAGAGATTTCAAACAAACCATGCGTAATAACGAAATATATTATCTATTGAACAAGGCACTAAGGTAATTCACTATTTATTCCATGTGTTTGCAAATTAAATATTTGCCGCTGCAGTAAATGGTGTTTACGATATAGGAAAAGAATTAACCAAGCAATTTTATATCAAATTAACCTGACAAATTTTATGAAATGGAACTCACATGAATTTATTTGGCTCGATTGGACAATTATTACAATCGGGATTTTAGCAATTACCTGGGCGGTATGGCGCTCGATCCAAAAACACAACCGCTTACAACAAGGGGCAGATAGTGAAGATTACTTGTTTGGTAAAGGAGAACCATGGTACATTATTGGTGCGGCTATCTTTGCTGCAAATATTGGTTCCGAGCATCTTGTAGGGCTCGCTGGTACAGGGGCAAAGTCGGGCGTTGCCATGGCTCACTGGGAAATGCACGGTTGGATGATCCTGATTTTAGGATGGCTGTTTGTACCCTTTTATCAATTGATGAACAGTAAGTTGGGGAAAATTATTACTATGCCTGACTTCCTCAAAAACCGTTACACCCCTCGCACCGGTTCGTGGCTCTCTATCATTACACTGATCGCATACGTACTTACCAAAGTGAGTGTAACAGCGTTTACCGGTGGAATCTTTATGGAGAGTCTTCTTGGCTTGCCTTTCTGGTATGGAGCTATCGGATTGATCGTGTTAACGGGTATCTTTACCGTTCTGGGTGGTATGAAGGGTGTGATGACCTTGTCCGCAATTCAAACACCCATTCTTATCATTGGTTCATTCCTTGTTCTGTTCCTGGGTTTGTCAGCACTAGGCGGTGGCAGCGTTGTTGATGGGTGGAGTGCAATGATAGACTACACCAAATCACTAAATGTAGGAGCAGATGGTGTTGCATACGGAACAAACCACTTGTTCCACTTCGAAACAGGCAACCCGTTATATGATGAATATCCTGGTATTTGGGTGTTTTTGGGAGCGTCAATTATTGGTCTCTGGTATTGGGCTACGGACCAACATATTGTTCAACGCGTGCTCGGTCAGCGAAAAGGGGAGTCCAGCGACATTGTAATGATGCGTGCGCGTAGAGGCACTATCGCTGCAGGCTATTTTAAATTGTTGCCAGTATTTATGTTTCTCATACCAGGTATGGTCGCTGCGGCACTGGCGGCACGGCCCGGGAGTGGATTTACTCTCGAAAATCCTGATACCGCGTTTGGCTCAATGGTTAAGTTTGTATTGCCCGCCGGTGTGAAAGGAATAGTAACTATCGGTTTTATATCGGCATTAGTCGCTTCATTGGCAGCATTTTTCAATTCATGTGCTACGCTATATACCGAAGATTTTTACAAGCCGATGTTCAAAGGCAAGAGTGAGGCCAGATATGTTTTTGTAGGCCGGATTGCTACTGTTGTTGTCGTGATACTTGGAATTATATGGATACCTATCATGATGAGTCTTGGTAGCCTTTACGACTATATACAAGGCATTCAATCGTTGCTCGCCCCTTCGATGGTAGCGGTATTCGTAATGGGTATATTTTCCAAAAGGATTACCCCTAAAGCAGGTGAAGCAGGGATGATCGTGGGCTTTCTGATTGGTATGGCTCGCTTGCTGACCAACATCTTTACAAATACAGGTAAAAATGTAATGACGGGCTGGTACTGGGAATCTACCCACTGGTTTTGGCATACCAACTGGCTTATCTTTGAAGTATGGTTGCTTGTCTTTATTATGGCGATGATGGTTATCGTATCGTTTTTCACCCCGAAGCCAACTGCACAACAGATTGAGTTTATCACCTTCACAGGCGATTATAAAACCCTTTTGAGAAATAGTTGGAATAAGTGGGATGTAATTGCTTCTTTAGGAGTAGTTTTAGCCTGTGCCTTTTTCTACATCTATTTCTGGTAATTTTAAAGGATAGAATTAAGACAAATATTTATATTACTGCAATGTTAGCTGAATTAAAAAAATTGGTTTTCAAAGCAAATCTTGATCTGGTAAAGTACAAGCTTGTACTTTTTACGTGGGGTAATGCGAGTGGAATTGATCGTGATAAGGGACTGGTTGTCATTAAGCCAAGTGGTGTTGAATATGATGAAATGACAGAAGATCAGATGGTAGTTGTAGATATGGAGGGCAATGTGATAGAGGGTAATTTACGCCCCTCTTCGGATACCGCAACCCATCTGGCACTTTACAAAGCCTTCGGTCAAATCGGAGGCATTGTACACACCCATTCAACTTTCGCAACTTCATGGGCCCAGGCCGGTGTTGCTATTCCAATTATTGGCACAACCCATGCCGATTATTTTGCCGGCGACATTCCATGTACGCGCGACATGAGCCACGAGGAAGTAATGGGAAACTATGAAAAAGAAACCGGATCTGTTATCATCGAAAGATTCAGAAATTTAAATTATAACCATATCCCAGGAGTATTAGTGAAAAATCACGGTCCCTTTACCTGGGGGAAAAATACCGTTGAGGCAGTTCATAATAGCATTGTTTTAGAGGAAATTGCCAAAATGGCCTTCATTACACGTGCTGTTAATCCTGATTTTACAATGAATAACTTATTGACAGAAAAGCATTTTGATCGTAAACATGGTACTGATGCCTATTATGGTCAAAAATAAATCAGAAAATTTTCAGGCTAAAGAATTGATCTTATTAATCATTAAATAAAATAAATATGACTGCTAAAAAATATGTAATCGGAATTGATTACGGAACCGATTCTGCCAGGGCAATAATAATTAATGCAATGAATGGGGATGAAGTTTCTTCCTCAGTTAAGGCATTTCCAAGATGGACAGCCGGAAAATTTTGTGATCCGACGAAAGATCAGTACCGTCAACACCCGCTTGATTATATTGAGGCGATGGAATTTACTGTTAAAGATGCATTGGAAAAGGCAGGTACAGAAGTGGCAAATAACATAGCAGGTATTTCATTCGATACCACGGGCAGTACACCCGTTTTGGTCAATGAAAAAGGGGTTCCGCTGGCTTTGACTCCCGGATTCGAAGAAAACCCAAACGCTATGTATATTTTGTGGAAAGACCACACTTCAATTAAAGAGGCTGGCGAAATCAATAAATTATCGAGGAGCTGGGTGATTGATTACACGCAATATGAAGGTGGTATTTATTCGTCAGAATGGGTTTGGGCAAAAATTCTGCATGCGCTTCGATCGGATGAAAAGATTCAGAAAGCTGCCTACTCCTGGATAGAGCATTGCGACTGGATGCCGGCACTTTTATCTGGTGGAACGAAGCCTGAGGCAGTTTACCGGAGCCGGTGTGCAGCAGGTCATAAGTCGATGTGGTTTGCTGGCTGGGATGGCCTGCCATCTGAAGAATTTCTCACTGCTCTTGATCCGCTTCTAAGTGGTTATCGGGCAAGATTATACGATAAAACTTATACCAGCGATGTAAAAGCTGGTTATTTAACTGCCGAGTGGGCCGAACGTCTTGGTTTGTCAACCGATGTGGCTGTTGGCGTAGGCGGATTTGACTGTCACTTTGGAGCTGTGGGAGGTGAAGTGACACCCAATGTTTTGGCCAGAGCTATCGGAACATCAACCTGTGATATTATGGTTGCTTCATATGATCAGGTTGGAAACAAATTAATACCGGGAATTTGTGGTCAGGTAGATGGATCAGTTATTCCGGGTTACATCGGACTTGAAGCGGGTCAATCGGCATTTGGCGATATTTATGCATGGTTTAAAAAAGTTGTTGCCTGGCCTCTTGAAAATATCCTCGCCAAATCAACAATGATCGATTCTGAAACCCGTGATAAACTGATTGAGGAAACAATGAATCAGATTATCCCTGAATTATCGGCTCAGGCAGTTTTAATTCCTATTGAAGAATCAACAATCATTGCTGTTGACTGGATGAATGGCCGTCGGTCGCCGGATGCCAATGAAGAACTTTCCGGTTCTCTCACAGGCTTGAAATTAGGATCATCGGCTCCAGGAATCTTCCGTGCACTAGTTGAAGCGACGGCATTTGGATCAAAAGCTATTGTTGAAAGATTTCAACGTGAAGGAGTCGAGATCAAAGCGATTATCGGACTTGGCGGTGTTGCAAAAAAATCACCATTTGTGATGCAAACCCTGGCTGATGTTTTAAATATGCCAATAAAAGTTGCCAGAACCGAGCAGACCTGTGCATTTGGTGCAGCCATGTTTGCTTCAGTAGTCGCCGGTATTTATCCAAGAGTTGAAGATGCACAAAAAGCGATGGGCAAAGGTTTTGAAAGGGAATATGTTCCTAATCCCGAAAATGCAGTAAAATATGCCGTGATTTATAAGAATTATTTAAAGATTGGTGCCTTCACAGAAAAAGAGATCTAATTATTGCTTTTTACTTTCAATTTGCAACGATAAATTCATTTTTATAGCAGGATTTTAGCAAATAATGTTTTTTAACCAATATTTTTTATATATTTGGCAATTGCCGGATGGTCTGTATTCATTCTGATTACTGGAAATGAAGAGGGTTCGTCTTTCATCAGACTTCAGGGAAAGCTAACAAAATAAGCGCCTTAGAGGAGTTTAAATGAACCTTAAGTTAGCAAAATTGACTTAGCTGAAGGAGCGGAAACAACGATTAATAAATTGTAAAAAATGGGTAGACCACCAACAAGAGCGAAAGAATACAGAGATGGTTTTTATATCGAAGTTCGCAATAAAGGATCTTTGACAGGAATTAAGATCATTCGGAAGAGCAAAGAAGAAATGATGCTCGCCATAAAAGAATATGAGAAAACAAAAGAAGTCGTTATTTTAGGAGAGTCGAAAAATGGAAAATGGACCAATAAACCAGAGGTTTATCAAAGGACAGATTCTGTTGAACACGATAGCTAGGCGGAAATAATTATCTCATTATGACTATTGTTCAATTTTTTATAGCCCAACGATGAGGTTTTCTCAATTGTTCATTACCAAACCTTTAAAGCAATTAATGCGTCAGACCAGTGAAGATACAGGGATGAAAAGGGCGCTTAGTGCAACTAACCTTACAACACTTGGAATAGGGGCAATTATTGGGGCGGGAATTTTTGTTCTCACCGGTCAGGCTGCAGCTCAATATGCCGGGCCGGCAATCGTTATCTCATTTGTCATTTCCGGACTGGCTTGTTTGTTTGCCGGGTTGTGTTATGCGGAATTCGCATCGATGATTCCCATTTCCGGAAGCGCCTATACCTACGCCTATGCTACATTGGGTGAGTTCATTGCCTGGATTATTGGCTGGGATTTAATTTTGGAATATTTATTTGCAGCTTCAACAGTATCAGTGGGATGGTCGGGTTATGTGGTCAGTTTTCTGAAAGATTTCGGGATTTATATCCCACCTCAGTTTACCGCAGCCTGGCATACTATTCTGGTTGAAATTCCGAATGTCGGATGGAAACCTCTCACGCAGCAGCTTACCGAAAATCTTGCATCTACAGGGATTTTGACAAGTAATTTACCACATATCACAGCAGTTTTAAACCTACCTGCAATGTTTATTATTGCGGCAATTACCGTACTTCTTGTCATCGGAATTAAAGAGTCTGCCAGTTTCAATAATGTGATGGTAATGATCAAGGTATTTGTGATCTTATTGTTTATAGGAATTGGATTTTTCTTTATCAATAAAGTGAACTGGCATCCGTTTATTCCGCCTAATACCGGCGAATGGGGTCATTACGGCTGGAGTGGGATACTCAGAGGTTCTGCAGTTATCTTTTTTGCTTATATTGGATTTGATGCCGTTTCAACTGCGGCGCAGGAAGCAAAAAATCCGCAAAGGGATATGCCCATCGGAATTTTAGGATCATTGGGAATTTCTACTGTTCTTTATATCCTGGTTGCAATCGTTCTTACAGGAATTGTGAGCTATACATTTCTAAATGTAGCCGACCCTATCGCAGTAGGAGTTGATGCTATGGGCAAGGGGCTTTTCTGGCTTAGGCCAATAATTAAAATTGCTGCAATTGCAGGACTTAGCTCTGTCATTTTGGTGATGATGCTTGGTCAGCCCCGCATATTTTATGCGATGTCGAAAGACGGATTACTTCCGCCAAGGTTTTCAAAAATTCACTCCCGTTTTAAAACCCCTTATTTCAGTACCATTATAACCGGATCGGTTGCTGCCTTTTTTGCGGGAATTTTGCCAATAAATATTTTGGGGGAACTGGTTTCCATTGGCACCTTACTGGCTTTCGCGATAGTTTGTATCGGTGTGATTTTTTTGCGGGTTAAAAGACCCGATCTGAAACGTCCTTTCAGAACTCCGCTTGTACCGCTTGTGCCTGTTCTTGGAGCCGGAATATGCCTCATTCAAATGTATGCGCTACCCTTCGACACCTGGTTACGATTGATCATCTGGATGGCCCTCGGTTTACTGATTTATTTTACTTATGGCATTCGGAAAAGTCAGCTAAGAAATTCTGTTGCCGGGGAGTCTGATCTTCAATAGCCCTTCGGTCATGAATCGGTTCACTACTTTATGATTCAACTTGAATTAATGCTCTTTTAAGGATAATCTAAGTTAGAAACTCAAATTTCCATAAATTCAATTTATAGATGAATTTATCTGCCTTAATCAACACAATTTTTATTCAGCGATATTACCCGCCGGTTCGAAACCATAGTGTCTGAAACCGGTTTATTGACTGAATCGGATCAACCTGCAGATTTTAATGGTAATTTCCGTATAATCAGGCTTCGGTCGCACAATTAAATCCCAGACTTTAAGACTTCAGGTACAGGTACTAAATGCCTTCAGACGGAATAATTTCTGAAATTCTCAAAATTGTTTTATATTGCAGCGTACACCTCAAAAATTTATTGAAATGTCCTTGATCCAAAAAATCAAAAGAAGTAAATATCACCTGATTATTTCTGTTTTGCCGATTGTGATGATTGCCGGTATAGTGAAGATAATATTTCATTATCTGAACTTAGAGATAATCCCCAAAGAGCTAACCACATTTTTTCCCAGTATTTTAACGGGAATTATCTTTATTCTTGGTTTTTTATTGGCCGGAGTTGTTACTGATTATAAGGAAAGTGAGAAAATTCCTAACGAAATTGCTTCCTCTTTATATGCTGTTTTTCAGGAAGCAGAGTATATCAAAAATGTGCAGAATTGCCCCTCGGCTTCAGTAATGATCGACCGTTTAAAACTATTTATCCCCGTTTTAAAAGATGATTTTTTCATTAAACAAAACGACAAGATATCGGCGCTTCTTGATGAGCTGTCGGCAGACGTTATTCTTTTAGGAAAGGAGGGAGCCACTCCTAACTATATACTCAGGATGAAAGTGGAGATCGCAAATCTGAAGAAAATTATTAACCGGATCACAGTCATAAAAACTACCGATTTTATTCCTTCTGTATTTGTATGCATAAATGCTGTTACCATAATGTTTTTAACTGTTTATTGCTTGCTTGCTGTTGATCCCTGGTGGGGAGGTATGATTTTGGTTTGTATCTTTACTTTCGTGATTTTCGCCATCCTTAAACTGATCAAGGACATGGAAGATCCTTTTGAATACGATGGCAGTGATAATGCCAAATCAGATGAAATAAGTCTTGAAGTGCTTGATAACTTCCAGAAAGAGTTTGAAAGAAAATATTCTTGATTTTTTCTTTATTGCCCTCCAATTTGTTTTTCTATTGTAATTTAGATATTTATACCGATATTTGGATAAC